>JACMLX010000093.1 GCA_014379355.1 Gemmatimonadaceae bacterium | reverse complement strand
GCGGTCTCGGCCTGCTGCGTCGCGAGCGCGCGCTCCGCGGTCACGCCGTCGCGGCGGCCGTCCCGGTAGCCGTAGTGATGACGAATCACCCCGTTGCCGACCACCGCCACGAGGACGCCGACGGCGAGCACACCGCCGCGCACCCAGCGCAGACTCCAGAGTTGCGACGCCATCGACAGCGGGTTCACGCGGCGTCCTTGACCATCGGCAGCACGTACCCGAGCACCGGATCGGCCGAGTTCACCCTCTTTTGCGACACCGCTTCGCCGTTACGCGATTGCTCGGCGCTGCCACCTTCGACCGTGGTGTTGCCTTCGATCGACAGCACGAGCGGTGCGAGTCGTGAGACCAGACCGACATGATTCGCATCGGCCGGCTTGCCATAGAGCACCATCGCGCCGAGCGCAGGCAGAACAGACCACCGGCCTGTCTTCTTTCCCCACGCCATGATGTTGTCGCACGAGGCGTAGCCGATGGGCATCGGGAATCCACAGTCGATCATCCACGCCCCAACGGCACTCGCGCACCAGTACGAGCCGACGGGCGCCCCTGCGCGACGATTGTACTCGTCGATGATAGGGCCGCGATTCGAGCCGAGCGGCTCCTCGACGACGGCACTGATGTCCGCGATCGCGCGCGAAATCAGCGCACGAATCGCAGGCGGCGTATCCTTTGGCAGATGCCGAGCGTTCGCGATCGTGATCACTTGGGGAACACCGCGTGTGCATCACCACCGCGCTGTGCGCCAGCATCGTCCGGCGGATCCTGCTTCGGCTTGGCCGGCGCGAGCACAGAGCGGCCGAGCATCGCGATGGTGGCACCGATGACGATGATCCACGTCTCGCGATCAGGCGGCCAGGCAAGCTTGCCGTGCAGCTCGAGGGCAGCCCACACCGTGAGCAACCACGCGGCAAACGTCACTTTGCGCTGATGCGTGAGAATGGAATCGAGAAAACGCTTCATCTCAGTCCTCGTCTGATTGAAAGTCCGCCTGCAGATCTGACAACGGGATGTTCAGCTTCTCAGCAACGCGCGTGACGCAGGCCTCGAGGTATTCCATGGAGCGCGTCACGCGTTTGAATCGCTTCTCGTCCGCACGCTGGCGTTCACGCAGCTGCCCACGCATGCTGCCATAGCCAACGGCCGCGGCGATCGCGGTGAAGAACGCGCCCCATTCGAGCGGCTGTGACGCGATGCTCGGCGTGTCGGCGAGTGCGGCCGCCAGCACGCCGACGATCGCGACGCCGAGAGCTGCCGTCTTGCCGGCGATGAGTTCTGACGTGGTCATGATTACGGCGGCTCGTAGAAGTTGGTGAGCGCAGACACGCGCGTCGCGAGCTCGTTGCCATTGGTGTCCGTCATGGACATGCGCACGCTGGCTTTGCGCAGCGCGGTATAGATCCCGCCCGATGCCGCCTGCCCATTGCGACCGAGCGCGAAGCCACTCGTCACGTTGACCGGCGCTTTGGTGATCACGTCTTCGAGCGTGACCGTCGCGTTGTACAGCGCACCGCTCGGTGCATCCACCGGCGTGAAGTTGCACGTCATCGCCGCGAAGCTGCCCGGGACGTTGATCGTCACCGCAGAGAACCGCGGCACACCGTCAATCGCCCCGGGATTGTAGATCGGAATGGTGACGAAGACTTCCGTGCGTGCCGTGCCGTTTGGCGTCGCCGGATCGAAGATCAGCTGCACGCGATACGACGCTCCGGCCACGCGTGTGATGTTCGAGAAGAACACACTGGTACTGAACGCCACGCCGGGATCTGTTGCACTGCCTTCCGTGCCACCGCCTGGCGTTTCGTAGTACCGAACGGCGACATCGGCTGTGGCCGTCGATTGCGTGCCGTCGGCGTTAAAGGCCTGCCAGTTGACAGTCGCGGTCGCACCGGAGAGCGCTATGCTGGTGACGATGACGCGCCCCGGCGTGAGCGGGCGCACCGGCTCCACGCCGAATTCCTTCCACGCCGTCGCGCGATTCGCATTGCTCAGCACGAACCCGACGATGGTCCGATCACTGGCGACCGCGGGCCGCGTGATCGTCACATCGACGGGCGTGCCACTCGTCATCGACAGCGGGCCCGTTGGCGAGACGGTGAGGCCGGCCGCCAGAATCGTCAGCGTCAGCGTGCCAGTGCCCTGCGGAAATGGATCGGTGGGCGTCACGCGCACGATGTCGCTCGTCGCGTCGCCACCGACGCGCGTCAGCTGCAGGCCGAGCGGGACCGTGTCACGCCCCTGCTCGGGAATGACCAGGCTGACCGTGGCCGGCTCGAAGCCAGGTGTGCGGCCGCCGAATGTCGCGCTGCCATTGCCGGTGCGAAACGCGCGGCGCGGGAACACCCATACGCTGCCGTTCGCGACGCCGACACCGATGGCTGCACCGCCGGTATTCGCGTCCGTGTACGTCGAGAGGTACACAACCGAGCTTGCTGTGGCCGGCGACAGCATGACAACCACAGTGACGCTGACCGCGTCGCTGCTTGTGATCGTTGCGGAGAGGCCGACGACTGGCTGTCGCTCACTCAGCGACAGGTCGAGCCACGAGATCCGTGCAACGTCCCAGACCACAACCCCGATGTTGACCGACGCGAGGTTGAAGTATCCCGTGGCGCTCAACGTGCCGCCCACGCCAATCTGCAGGCGCAGCACGTAGTCCTCGTACTGATTCGTGCCGGCCACGCTCGAGAGCCATTCGAAGCTGGCGCCAGTCCCGATGGGATTCGACTGATATTCGATCGACAGTCCTGACGGAATCAGCGCGCGCAATGTGATCAGGTAGAGCGCGCCCTCTCGATAGGAATCCGCGACAAATCCTGCAGTCGCGTTGCGCGGAATCGTCAGCGTGAAGCCACCCGATCCGGGAGTCGTACCACTACCGGCCGCCTTCGAGATCCGCAGCGCAACGCCGCTCGCGTTCTGCCCGGAGACGGCCGGATAACTCAGGGAGATGAGTCCAGTGCTGCCATTGTCGTACACGCCTTCACGGCGCGGCAGGTCCGCACGGAATTCGGGATTGCTCAACACCTCGACGCCGATGCCAGTCAGATCTCGCGCCGGGATGGTACGCGACTGTTCCACGCGTCCGCCGTCCGACGTCGTCACCGCGAAACGCACGGTCCCGACGTTGGCAGCCAGCGGCTTGATGATCTGGACCTGCTGATCCTGACTCAGCGTGTGCGGGCCCACACCACTGAAGCCGATCGCGCTGCAGCCGGTCAGCAGCATCGTGCGCGTCAGCGTGAGACTGCGGCCGCTGCGTTCGTAGCCGCGCACCTTGAAGGCGACCGTGTCACGCAAGTTGCCGGTGCTGACCGCTTCGACCTCGATGTCCGGCGTCACGGTATCGACGCCGATGGCCGGGACGACGAGCGCCTCGGAGACGACCAGGCCGTTGCGGGTGCAGTACAGCGCGCCAACGAACGGTGCCGCCAACGCGCTCGGGCGCGCGATGATGAACGGCGAGGCCGGCAACGTGGTCAGTGTGTCGTTGACGCGATACGTCACCGTGCCGATCGCCGCGTAGCTGACTTGCACCTGCGTCGACGTCTGCGTGTAGCGCACTTCGAGCGAGGGACCTTGCGCCGCATCGGCGGCGTCGGCCGCATCGGTGAGTTGCAGCACCCGCGAGCCGACGCCACCGCGATATGCGCGCACCGCGATGAAGACGATGTCGCCGGGCGCATACGGGCCCGCGGAGGTCAACACGCCGATCTCGACGCCATCCGCGCGCAATGTGCCCGTCGCCGCATCAACCGCCGTGGCCGTGGGCATGCTGCTCGTGCTCACCGCGGCGCGAAGCGAATCGGCTCCAAGTGGGCCGTCCACAAGAATGCTCAACGCGCCGGCGCCATCGAAGGCGGTCGTCGCATTCACGTCGCCGGCCAGCACGATGATCGGCGCGCGTGGGATCCGGCGCGGCACGCTCGAGCGGCGGGCGAGACTGCCCGACAATTCTTCCGGGCGATCTGAGAGCGTGATCGCGGTGCGGCCCGGCGCCACATAGTCAAACGTCGCCTTCACCAGGCGCGCCGTGCCATCGATCCCGCGCGGACTGTAGACTACGCGCACCGTCTGGCCGACGATGACAGTGCAGTCATCGCCGAAGGTGCTGCCATCGAGCCGTGCGAGATCGACGAGCGCCACCGTCGTAACCAGGCGCGGGATGGCGCGCGTCTGCAAGGCGATGTTCGCGGCCTGCCACAGGGCATTGCCGCCACTCCCTTCGACGTACGGCAGCTGCCCGTCGCTCGCATCGAGCGTCAGCTGCGCGGAGGCGAGGATCCACGACGCCGGCGCCGTACCATGCTGCACGACACGCAGTCGCGCAGCGACCAGCGTATCCGCCTTCGCGTCGATGCCCGCGGCGCCGAGATCTTCGAAGATGCCTGTCTTCTGCGAGGTCGCGAGATTACCACCGAGCGGATAGACCTTCTCGACACTCGCCGCCGTCAGCGCGACGATCTCGACGCGCACCTGGCCGCTGAGGACCCACAGCGTGCAGTAGCCGGACAGATACGGTGCCGATTCGCGTGGTGCGATCGCAGCACTCGGCGTCGCGATCCCGGATCCGGAGATCGTCGTGTCGACCTGCAGTGCGGCACTGCCACGCACGAGCTGCGGCCCTGCGGTGAGTCGCGACAGCGTCGGCGATCCGACCGCCGACCATCCATCGGGCGCAGTGGTCCCTGCGCCGCTCCACAGCCGCAGCGCAGGGTTCGGGACATAGTTCCGGTGCCCTGGCAGGTCCGAGCGCGACAGGACGCCAATCAGCGCGCCCCATTCGGCGACCGCCGGCGGACACGAGAGGCTCAGCACATCCTGCCCAGTCGCGGTACGCACCTCGACCACATCGCCGATCGCGAGATCGTCGACGTCCGCCAGCACCACACTCGAATCGGTCGCGCGACTGTCGATGATCGGGAGCAGGGTCGATCCATCGCGCCAGAGCGCGAGATCGGTCAGCTGCGCGTCCCAGCCCACCGGACCGGTGCCGTTCGCCGGATCCGCCAGGACCACGCGCGGCCCCACGATGCTCGAGACGGTCCACACCGCGCGCGCCATCGTCGCCGCAATGCCATCCGACTCGGCCCCTTGCACCGCCAGGACCGTCGCGTGATCCGTCGCCTGCGCATCCTGCGCCAGTGCCGTGAGGTTGCGCGCGTAGCGCACATGCAGCGTCGGTTCGGCGACCCCGACGCGTGCGACGAGATCGATCGCATAGCCCGTGACCCCGACGCGCCGGCCGTCGATCTCGAGCGCCGCCGCAGTGGCGATCGTGGTCAGCGCAACAAGCGGCGTTGTCCACTTGAGCGACACGTCGGTCGGCACGGTCGATGTCACGTCGCCGGCGAGCACCCAGGCGAGGCCAAGTGCGGTGCACGGTTCGATGACGAGCGTCCGAAGAAGGGTCGCCGGCGGCAGGCCGACGCGCTCGATCTCCGGCCGAACAATGCCATCATCGGACACGGTTTCGGTCACCAATCCGGCGCGACCCAGCAGCAGCGAGAACGGGCCCGCGGTGATCGTTGACCGTCCTTCGATCTGATCATCCGCGAGACCGATGATCACCCATTCATCCCACGATTCGTCGGTGTCCCAGACGCGCAGCACTTTCCAGCGCGCGGCATCGGCCAGCGCCGGATCGTCGAGCGGAACTTGCACGGTCAGTCTCGAATCGAGGCCGAGCGTCAACTCGCCGACGCACCCCAGCACCGTCGCGAAAACGCCGAGCCGCGAGCCGCCGGCGCACTGGAGATCCGACCAAAGCTCGAGGCGATTGCAGCGACGCGCGCGCGTGCTCACAGCCACGCCTTCGCATAAGTGGCCGTCATTGTGCCCTGGCTCACCGACAACGTTGGCCAGGCGGCGGAGACGGCATCGGCGTCCCGCACCGGATCGAGCACCGGGAAGTCACCAGACACGAGCGTCCGAAGCTGCGACAGCGCACCCTGGCGAATCGTCTGCGCGGCGCAGTCGATCACGACGGTGATCCCCGCCGTCAGGCCTGCCAGCTGCAGATCGCTGATCACGACGCCGAGCGCGTTGCGCAACACGATGCGGAGGACCGCGCCGACGCCGGCGATCGACAGCACTGGCCGCACGATCGCCGATCCGAGTGGGCAGGCCACGGGTGTCGTGCCGATAGCGCCGACGACGGTCGGCGTCACATCGCGCCAGTACGGATCCAACGCGGTGCACGTGAAGTCGAGCGCAATGTCCGGCGACGTGAATTGGGCGCCGTATGGCGTCACACTCACGCCGGTCACCTGGACGAGCAGCTCTCGCGTGAGATCATTCGCAGCGCGCAACGCGAGCTGCTCTCGCTGCAAGACGGTCAGCAGGAGATCGCGCCGCGCACGCGCTTGCGCCGCCGTCGCGCCACGAATGACCCCTCGCACCGTGAGCGGTCGCACCTCGACCTGCGGCTCCGCGAGCAGCACCGCACCCGGGCGACCTGGCACGGTCTGCGGCGTGAGGCTGGTTGGCGGCGCGTCGTACAACCCTTCGATGCGCGACACGCGATAGCCGAACGTCGTCTGGACGTTGCGCTCGCCAATAAACAGTTCCGCCATCAGTTCACCAGCCGCGGATCGCCGTTCAGCAAGCGACGCTCGGCCGCTCGCTGTCCGAGCGCGGCGTCGAGACGCGGCAGCAGCTGGCGAATGAGCGTGTCGGCGATCTCCGTGCCGAGCGCCTCACCGAATTGCGCGGCGCCGGCGGCCGTGCCATTCGCACCCATCGGCACGGTGATCGTGAGCGTGATCGGAAATGATCCGCGTTCGAACGTGACCGTCGTCGCGCCCACACTCGTCAGCCCAGCGATCGACGGGGGAGTTAGGAGCGCCAGCGGCGACACCCGCAGCGGCGCGGTGTTCTTCGCGATCTCCGCGAGATACGTGTTGCCGGTACCGAGCAGCCCAGCCAGGCGCGATCCGGTGACCTCAGTGATTGTGCGCGATTCGTTGAAGCCGCCGCTGCCGGTGACACCATCTTTGTTCAAATCGCGGGCGCCGGTGATGAAGGCCACGAGTACGTTTCGCGCTTCAGAGACCGACAGGCCGCCGAGCTGCGCGCTGGTGAGTTTTCCACTCGCCAACAGGTCGAAAATGTCGCGCGCTTTGGTGGAGGCGCTGTCACGCCCTTCGACCGTGCTCAGGTCCAGCCCATTGATGGCCTGCGCAAGCGCCGGGAATCCCGTGTCTTGATCGGTGAGCACGGCAACGCGACGACGGAAAATCTCAACGGGATCCGTGACGCCATCGATCTTGAGTGTGTCATCGAACCGCTGCATGGAGCCTGCAAACGTGTCGGTGAAACTCTTCAGATCGGCGGTGTCGATCGCTGCCTTGAGATCGCGGAACGACTGCACAGTGCCGTTCAGCGTCACACCGAGTGCCGACGCCACCGCCTGAAGATCCTGCGCCGTCGTGCCACCGGCGCGCGCTGCGGAGCCGATGTCAACCGTTCCAGTGAGAACGCGCTGGCTCCCGAAGGCTGAAATCACACGATCGGCGACGGTGCGCGCGGCGCCGAGCGTGCGTCCCGCAACATTTGCAGACGCGAGATCGCCGGCACGTTGCGTCAGTGCGCGAATGGCGTCCGTGTTGGCGCGCAGTTCTTCCCGACGCTGCTTGTCTTCGGGCGACTCCGAGAGAACGCCCGACGCGAGTGACGCCAATCCACCGATGATCGGCAGCGCGGCACTCCCCAGCGCAAGCAGACCAGTGCCAGAGGACAACGGCGTATTGGACTCGCGCAGCTTCTTGATCGTGCCGATGGCGTCGACGGCGCCGCGAGCAATGAGGGAGAGATTGGACAGCACTTTGCGCGTGCTATCCGAGACACCATCGAAGGCGTTCGCGAGCGCGATCGCGCCGTCGACCGCGGTCAGGATGCTCTGCGAGAGCTGCTCCGCATTCCCTGCCGCGCGCTTGGTGTCGTCCGACAAGCTCCCAGCCTTTCGGTCGGTGCCTCGGCTATCGTCGATCGTCGCACTCGTGCCGCGCAACGTCGCGATTTGCTCTTCGAGCGCTTTGATCGCCGCGACGTTTTGCTTCGACACGTCTTGCGTCGTGAGACGAACCTTCTCCGCCTCAAGTCGCTGAATGTCAATCGCCAGCTGCTGCTTTTGCGTGTCCAGCTCGCGCGACCGCGAGGCGGCCGTCGCTTGCGTCGTCTTCAGGATGTTCTCTCGGACACTGGCGGATGCCGTCGCGCTCTCCGGCACCTTCGACGTGTCGGACAGCACTCGCTCGGCTGCGGTGATCGTCGGCAGCGTGGCCTCGATGGCATTCTGCGCGTCGATCGCCTGCTGGCGCAGTTCGCGGACGGCATCGAGCTGCGCGCGACGCTGTGCGGTCGCTGGGCTGTCACCATTCGGATCGAGTTTCGCGATCGTGGCCTGCACATTCTCGACCCACGCGTTCAGTTCGACCTGTATCGCCTTGCCGACGTTGCCGGACGACTTGAGCAACTCGGCTTCAAGTTCCTTGCTGAGGTCGCGCGCTTCCTTCGCAATTCGGAGCTGCTCGTCGCGGAGCTGCTTCGCCTTCCGCTCCGCATCTTTGCGTTCGTCTTCCTGCTTGCGCAGTATTTCGGAAATGTCGCCGCGCGCGGCTCGGTCGGCTGCAGTGCCGCCGTCGAATTTCGGTGCGAGTGGACTGTCTGGCAGGCGCATCGTGTCGGGCGGCGCAAGGTCCTCGGCGCTGCGCGGTTGCCGACGCTGAAACAGCGCGTTGTCCGCCGCTTGCTGGCGAAGGTCTTCAACGCGAGCGAGTTCAGCGTTGAACGTCTTTCTCGAGGTGACGATGTTCGTCGAGCCATCGAGTGCGCCGACCATGCCAACTGTTCGATTCGTCTCTGGATTCGAGAGCAGATTGCTGACGACCTGCCGCTCGACGTCCGTTGTTGCGACCATCACACGCGGCTGATTCGGATCGTTGAACGCCGCAATCGCCTCGCGTAGTGCATCGGCGATCCGCACGCCGAGTTTTTGAAACGCCTGCACGATCTCGCTGTCCGCGGCGAGCTTCATCAGCTCGTCCTTCACCCCTTGATTCGCCTGCGCTTGGGTGCGTCGAAGGTTGCCCATCTCCGACGCGAGCTTGCCGGTCTGCGAGATCAGCGCCTCGAAGATCACATCCGCGGTGAGCTTGCCTTCCTTACTGAGCGCCCTGAGCTCGCCCGTGGTGACGCCGAGTCCATCGGCAATCGCCTTGATCAGTCGTGGCGCATTCTCGCGCAGACTGCGGAACTCGTCACCTTGCAGCTGCCCGCTCGCGAGAGCTTGCGACAGCTGCAGCGTCGCCGCCTGCTGGCCGGCGATCCCACGATTGCTGAGCGCGATCGCGCGCTGCGCCGCTTCCGTGAACCGCAGCGATTCCCCGACCGACTTGCCCATCTCCTTCGCGGCCGTCGCCACACCCGAATAGATCTCGGCCGTGCCTTCGAGGCTTTGGTTCGTGCGCTGTGCGATTGCCTCCACACCGGCCTGCGCCATCGCGGCGTCGGTCTGCGTGTCAGACAGATTCGCGATGCGCGCCTCGAGCAGCGTGTACGTCTCAGCGAGCTTTGCGGCTTCCATGATCGCGCGCCCGATGTTCAGCGTCGCGAAGGCGGCCACGGCCAGGCGAATCGGTGCCGGCAGCGCGCTGATGGTGTCGAGCAGTGCGCCAAACACCTTGCCGACGCCACCACCGTTCGTCTGCGCGTTCTGCGTGAACTTCTTGAGTGAATCATCGCTGCTCCGCAGCGCGGCGTCGAACTGCTTCGCGTCGAGCTTCAGGGTCGCGAGGATCTCGGTGAGCTTCGCCATCAGTGCGCGGCCTCAGCGGGCGCGTTGCGTGCCGCCTGCAGCTGCGCCATCGCGAGCACCGCCTCGAGGCTTTGTGCTTCCATCAATTCCGAAGCGGGCGTGCCAATCTCCATGCCCATCGCGTGAAACAGGCCGGACCAACTCGGACGCTGGCCGCCCTGTTCGCGACGGATCGGATCCAGGAGCACCGCAAGGCTTTGCAGGCGCGCGTGCATCAGCGCCACCGCATCGTGCACGGCGAGAAAGTCGTCTGGCGTCAACTCCCTGATCGAGAGCGGCAGTTCACCGGCCGATTCCGTCGCCGGCCACGGCAGCCCGCGACCAGGGCTCGTCCACGCCCACACGAGTAGCGCACCGGCGCGTGCCAGTGCGGCGGCGATTGCTTCGATGGTGTCGCGTTCGGCGGCCGTCGCGTCGGCCGCTTGCGCCGACCAGTACAGCCGCGTCAAACCATCGAGCTGCACATCGAGCTCGGCGAGATGCACGAGCGCGGTGAACGACTTCGGAAACACCTGCAGCGTCGTGCCTTTCACCGCGATCGGTGCGTTGCGCATCGCATCCATCACAGTGCGATCGGCGATCGCGTGTTCGTTCGTCACACGCGCCGGTGCGCCGGCCAGCCAGCGATTCAGCTGGCCGTAGTACGACAACCAGGCACTGACGGGCGCCTCGAGCGGCGGCACGGCCGCGGCCAACTCCGCCGCCGCGATGTCGCCGCGGTGACGGAGCGTGGCCGC
>JACMLX010000092.1 GCA_014379355.1 Gemmatimonadaceae bacterium | reverse complement strand
GTGAGACACAGGTCACGTCGAACCGGCGGCGGCGGCGGAGACCGGACTTGCGCGAGGATGGAAGGGCTGGCATGCTTGGCGAGTTGGATTGTATACAGTTTTGTGCGCACGTATCGCTACCATCCGGCCGCAGCGGCCGCAAGAGCGCACCACCGTCCGCGACCTCCCATGACCGCCTCGCCCGCGCCCTGCGTCATTCGCGACCTCGACTCGCTCGCGGACTACGACGCCTGCGTCGCCCTGCAGGACGACACCTGGGGACACGGATTCTCCGAACGTGTGCCCGGCGCCATCCTGCGCGTCGCGCAGAAGATCGGAGGGGTTGCCGCCGGCGCCTTCGACGACACCGGCCGCCTGCTCGGTTTCGTCTTCGGCATGACCGGCGTTCGCAGCGGTGCCCTCGTCCACTGGTCCGACATGCTCGCCGTGCGACCGGAGGCCCGTGGCACCGGTCTCGGGGAACAGCTCAAGCACTACCAGCGTGACAGGGTGCGCGATCTCGGGGTCTCCATCATGCTCTGGACGGCCGATCCGCTCGTCGCACGCAACGCACACTTCAACATCAACCATCTCGGTGCCTTTCCGGCCGAGTATGTCGAGAACATGTACGGCGACAACACCGGCAGCGTGTTGCACGGCGCCATGCCGACCGATCGCATCGTGTATCGATGGGCCCTCGAGGCATCGGCGCCGGTCGACCGGACCGGCGTCGCCGCGCGAGGCGACGAACACCTGCCCGCCGCCATCGCATTCGGGGCGGACGGTACGCCCATCGGCACCACGACCATGGATGCACGACAGGTCCGAATCCATGTGCCCCACGACCTGACGCAGATTCAATCCGTCAGCACGGCGCTCGCGCTGGCGTGGCGCATCACCGTCCGCGCCGCCTTCCTCACGCGCCTCGGACGCGGAGACACGGTGACGCGATTCGTGCGCGGCGTTGGTGATACCCTGCCGTACTACGTGCTCGGCGCTGGGCACGGAACCTGACCCGCTTCTTTCATTCCGCCGACCATGCTCGAGATCACCAGCATCACCCTGCGCGAGATTCGACTGCCGCTACGCGAACCGTTCCGCATTTCATCAGGCACGATGACGGAGCGACGCATCGCGCTGCTCGAACTGCATGATGCGAGTGGTGTCAGCGCATGGAGTGAGTGTGTCGCCGACGATACGCCGAACTACACCTCCGAGACCATCGACACGGCCTGGCTCGCGATCTCGAACTGGGTGGCACCCCGTGTCTTCGGTCGAACCTTCGATGCGCCCGGCGATGTCTTCGCCGTGTTGGAGCAGGACTTCCGCGGTCACCTGATGGCGAAGGCCGCCGTCGAGATGGGGATGTGGGGCGTCGAGGCGACGCGACTCGGCGTGCCGCTGGCGCGACTCATCGGCGGCACACGCCAGACGATCCCGGTCGGTATTTCGCTGGGCATCCAGGCGTCGCCGGCGCAGCTCGTCGAGAAGGTGCGCGCGGCACTCGCCGAAGGGTATCGCAAGATCAAGCTGAAGATCATGCCAGGCAAGGATGTCGACTTCGTGCGCGCCGTGCGTGCCGAATTCCCCACCGCACCGCTGATGGCCGACGCGAACAACGCGTACACGGTCGACGATGCGGGTGCGCTCGTCGCGATGGACGATCTGAACCTGATGATGTTCGAGCAGCCGCTGGCATGGGAGGACATCGTGCGCCATGCGTCGCTGCAGAAGATGCTCCGGACGCCCATCTGTCTCGACGAGTCGATCACGTCGCTCGCGCGCGCGCAGGACATGATCACGCTCGGCGCCGGTCGGCTGATCAACATCAAGCCCGGTCGGGTAGGTGGATTCGCCGAGTCACTCGCCATCCACGACTACTGCGAGGCGCATGGCGTCCCGGTGTGGTGCGGCGGCATGCTGGAGAGTGGCATCGGTCGTGCCTATAATGTGGCACTGGCGTCGCTGAGCAACTTCCACAAGCCCGGTGATCTGAGTCCGAGCGCGCGATACTGGGCTGAGGACGTCGTGACACCGGAATGGACGATGAGTACGGACGGCATGGTCACCGTGCCCTTCGACACGCCAGGTATCGGTGTGACCGTCAACGTGGATCGCATCGATGCCCTCACCGTGCGCACAGTGACGCTCAACCGGTGAGCGCGGCGGACGGACTCACTCGCGACGGCGCACCCCATCCCTGGCTGCGGCTTCGATCACGGACAGGATGTGCGGTGGTGCCCATTTGCGTGCGAGCGTGAGCGCGGTCTCGCCATCCTTCGCCGCGAGCGTCGCACTGGCGCCCGCGGCGAGCAGTTGCGTGACGATGGCTGCATCGCCGCGATCGGTGGTGGACACGGCGAGTT
>JACMLX010000009.1 GCA_014379355.1 Gemmatimonadaceae bacterium | reverse complement strand
CGGCCGCGCTGGCGCGACAGGGCCGCATGAACGGCGCACTCAGCGCGGTGCAGGATGGGTGGATCCGAGGCTACGCGTCTGCGTCCGGGCCGGACGCGTTCGGCGACCACAGCGCCGCGCTCGCGGCCTTGTTCGACGCGATGCCGACGCTCGCCATGCGTACCACCGTCGCACCGCGCAACGATGCGGAGCGTGAGCCCGATCTGGGGACAATTGCCCGTGCGGCGTGGTTCACCCCGATGCCGCCGGCCGCGGATACCCGCGCGAGCGACGTCGGCCTGATGCTGATTCCGGCGAGTCGCGGCGGGAGCTGTTCGCCGGTGGCCAGCCTGCGCCTCGCGCCGATGCGTGGCACGGCCCGCGAAATCGCAGCGGGGTTCGTCGAGCCACGGATTACGCGGTCGATGCGACGCTGGGCGCGGACGGTCGGCACCGACACGCTGACCGCCGACGAAGCCCTGCTGCGACTGGCCCTGCTGGGCGCCCCCGTCACCCCGGCGGTCATCGATTCCGGCCGGGCGGCATGGTCGGCTGTGGCGTGGCGTTCGTTACCCTGTCTGGCCAACTGACTTAGTTTGAGCCGATGCTCCGGCTCCTGCTCGTCTCGCTCGCCACGATCCTGACCCTGATTCCCGTCACGCTACTGGTGCCGGGCCTGCATGAACTGGTGCAGGTGCAGCATCACGGCAGCGCGTCCGCCGCGCATGCGTTCATGACCGTGAACATGCTCAGTGGTATCATCGCGGTCCCGCTGGTGATGCGGTGGCAGCGGCAGGTCGGTTCGGTGCGGGTATGGGTCGCATCGCTGCTGGCGCTCGATGCGGTGGTGTTCATGGGTATGCGCTCGGCACCGACTCTGTCGTCGCTGATGATGCTTCGCGTCATCGATGGTGCGCTGCACCTGCCTGCAATCACGCTCCTGATGGTCGCCGCCAACCGGCTTGCGGGTCCGCGACGCGGCGGATCGCTCGGCCTGCTGGGGTCGAGCCTCATGATCGGCGTCGCGATCGGTTCGCCGCTCGGCGGCCGACTGGTGGATCGCTCGCCGACGCTCGTCTACCTGGTGGGTGCGTGTGTGTTCGTGCTCGCCGCGCTGATCGCGCTCGGCATCTCGTTGCCACACGCGGAGCAGAACCGCACGCCGAGTCGTCGATATGTGTGGAACACGAACATCCAGCTGGCGTGGGTGCCGCTGGCGTATGCGTTCATGGATCGGTTCGTGATCGGTGTGTTCGTCAGCACGTTCACGTTGTTCCTCGGTGATGTGCATCAGGCCACGGGTTCGCAGCGCGGCCTGCTGATGGCGCTGTTCCTGGTGCCATTCGCGCTGCTCTGCTGGCCGGCGGGCCGGCTCGCCGACCGAATCGGCTGGTATCGCCCGCTGGTGATCAGCAACGTGTTGTTCGGACTCGTGTTCGCGATGTACGCGCCTGTGCCGATGTCAGCGCTGCCATGGCTGATGGTGCTCAGCGGGGTGTTGTCGGCGTTGATGTTCGCACCGAACCTGCTCCTGACCAGTGAAGTGGCTCGACGTGCCGGCGACGGCATCTTCGGCGCGTTCCAGATTGCGGGATCGGTCGGATTCCTGATCGGACCGGCGCTGGGTGGCGTGCTGGTGTCGCTGTTGCGCGACGAAGCCGGGGCCGTGGACTACGATCGGATCTTCCTGCTCGTCGGCGCGCTGGAATGTGTACTGGCACTGGCGAGTGCGTTGGCACTGTCGCGCATGCTGCGACGCGGCGAGCTGTTCGCGCGAGTGCCGGGCGATGGTGCGACGACTGACGGCGGTCGTGTCACCGCGCGGGCATCATAACGAGATGTAGCTCGGTCAGGCGGCGATGTTGACGCTCCCGACCACCGCACAAAAAAAGCGCGCCCCGCGAACTGAATCGCGGGGCGCGCCCTGCCTAAATCAGCGATCGACTACGGCTTGACCTTCTTCGCGGCCGAGTCGGCAGCCTTCTTGGCGCTGTCGGCCATGGCGCCCATCGCACCCTTGGCGCTGTCGGCCATTGCGCCCATTGCACCCTTGGCACTGTCGGCCATCGCGCCCATAGCGCCCTTGGCGCTGTCGGCCATGGCACCCATCGCGCCCTTGGCGCTGTCCATCGACGCAGCAGCAGCCGCTGCCGTGGAATCAACGGCCGTCTTCTTCTCGCCGCCGCACGCGGTGAGAGCAGCGATCGCGAACAGAGCGGTGAAAACAGAAGTAGAACGACGCATAGGTAGAATCCGGGCAGGGGTTCTGGTCAGTTGAACAAACGACCTTTCAAGATAAGCACTCCACACGTATCACGCCACGTGACAGGAGTTCCAGCCGCCCTTTCGGCGACCTCAAGAGGACGCCGGGTCGTTCAGTCCGGGTTTTCCGGGCCTTTCGACCGCGATCTGGGAGCGCCATGAGACGAATTTTCATGTCCCGAGCCGGGATCGAACCGGCGACCTACGGATTAAAAGTCCGCTGCTCTACCAGCTGAGCTATCGGGACGACTCGGCTACAATCTAGACGACTTTCGGTGTGAATGACGCCGAGCGGCTACCAGGTCGCCCATCCCGACAGGCGATACTGGGCCCAGGCGAGCGTCTCGTAGGTGAGATGCTGCATGACGACCCGTCGATCGGTCGCGGTGCGCGCCGGCCAGCCGGCGGGGCGCCACGGTGCCGCGACACACGTGACCGCCAGTCCGAGGGACTCGACGGTGGCGCAGGCCCGCCGCGTGTGCATGGGTGACGTCACGACCGCGACACGCTTCCAGCGCGCGAGAAATGCGCGGCGCGACAGGCGCACGGCCTCGTCGCGAGTCGAATACACCGAGTCGATGACCTCGACAGGCCCGGTGGCCGGCACCATCGCGATCAGCGCACGCTGGTCGGCGAGCGATGAGATGCCCGGTCCCCGACTGGTGGACTTCACCTCACTCACGATCAATGGAAGCTCCGATCGCCTGGCCCGCAGTGCGATACCGGTCAGCAATCGGTCGATACCCTCGCCGTTCACCAGGCCACGCGAATTGACCGAGTTCGAGAAGACGAAGACCGCGTCGACGCTCGCGAGATTCACGGAATCATTGCGCACGAACGGCGCGGCAAGGCTCGGCACGACGTTCGTCCAGAGTCCGATCGCCACCAGGACACAGAGCAGCAGGGTGAGCCACGCGATCGGCTTCAGCAGCCACCGACCCAGCACTGCACCGAGCGTGATGGCGATCGGAATCGCGAGCGGGCGATCGAAGTTCAGCGCTCCAGCCAGTCCGAGCATCGTGGCGGCGGCGAGCAGCACCGTGGCGAGGATGGCACCATGCAGCGGCGCTTCCGTGAACTCCTTCAGTCGTCCGGTTGAAATCATGCGCACAATCTACGTGCGACCTGCAGCGTCACGGTGCGGACGCGCGACTCAATCGCCCGGCAGCATCACCCACAGCGCCGGACGCCCGATGTTGCAGTGCACGGCGCGCGACAGACCGCCGATGCCGGCCCAGCTCAGGTACAACATCATGCGCGTCGCATGCCATGCACCCGACGCGACCGCGACCGTGTCGGTGGGCGCGTCACTCGCGCGCAACGCGCGAAATCTCACGGATCGCGAGGGTACCGGATGAAAGATGGCCTCGATTCCCGGCCGGCGATCGACTTCGTCATCCTGCCATGCGTCGAGTCGCGTGATGGTGGATTCGACGACATCGGCGTCGTGTGAACTGCGCGCCCATCGATCGGAGGCAATCACGGCTGGACGCGACAGCGTCGGCAGCGTGAGCACGCCGACAAACGACCAGAGCGTGAACCACGCCATGACCGTCACGAAACCCGCTGCGGTCATCAGGTCGGCCCGCGGCGCAGATGCCGCGAGCGCAAAGCCGAGCGTATTCCACGCGACGGCGACGAGCACACCGCGACGTCGGAGGCCGAGCGCACGCACTCCGGCGCGACGCGCGAGTGCCACGGTCAGCTGCGCGGCACTCAGCTCGCGCACCCAGCGCTGCGGCACCCACAACCGCTGTGCATCGGCACCCGTCCACGCGCCCACGAATGACGGCTCGTCGGCGTCGACCTCACGCACCGTGCGTGGCGCAATACCCGCAGCCGTCGCAGCGGCACCGAGTTCCGGCGACAGCGCGAGCATGCGCACGCTGCCGGCAAGCCACGCGACCAACCCCTGACGACTGAGCAGCAGCAGTTGCATGAGCACGAACACGATCAGCGCATAGGTGAGTCCGAACTGCTGGCCTGTGCGCATCAGCAACGCCGCCGCGAGCGCGAACCAGAGCCACTGCACGATCACACCTCGCAGCCACGCAACGATCCAGCGCAGGATGGCGGGACGCTCACGCACGATGACCAGCCCGCCGACGACGTCCAATGGTGCGAGCATCGCCGCATGCAGCATCCAGACGAGCGCAATGCTGGCGATGGCCGAGCCCATCGTCTGATCGGCCAGCGGCGACATGAGCCGATGGGGAAGGTCGAGCACGAGTCCGGCGACGGCCAGGAGCACCGTGCTTCCGACACCGGCAATACCAAGCCAGAGTCTCTGGCGCGCGTACGTCATCAGTGATGGAGCGGTTGTGGGAGAAACGCTGACGAGTTCACGACAGCAATCGCGATACTCATGCAGCGATCGGCGTTGCAGTTGGCAGGTTACACCGACGCAGCGTGCGCGTGGGTCATGACACGGCCGGCAAGTGCAAGGCCGCTCAGCAGCGCGCCCTCGATACGGGGTCCGCCACACCAGTCACCGCCGGCACCGAGTCCCAGTGCGGCGTCGTAGAGCGCTGCATCGGCGGTGACAGGATCGGGCAGTGCGTACCGCCATCGATGCGCCACGGCATGCACAGGAGCCGAGTGAATTCCGGTGGCGGTGGCGAACGCCGCCACCATCTCTGCGGCGACGCGTGCCGCATCCGCTTCGAGGTTCGCGATCGTCCATGCGCGCGATGCATGCAGGACCCATGTTTCGCCCGCGGCGCGCGATGGCTTGCTCGCGTCGCGACTGATCCAGCTCAGTACCGGATCATCGTTCAGGAACGCACCGTCCCAGGCGAAGTCCGGCGTCTCACGCAGCACCATCATCGTGGCCCACGTCGGAAACATGACGGCGGCACTGGCTTGCTGCACCAATGTCGGTGCGATGGGCGTCAACAGCGTGATGGCCTGCGGCGCTGGTACACAGGCGAGCACCACATCGAACACGCCGAGATCCGCGCCCGAGTCAGCGACGAGTCGCCACTGTCGGCCCTCGCGTTGCACGTGGGCCACCAGTCTATCGCATCGCACGTCGAGCCCCTCGGCGAGATGTGTGCCGAGTGCGCTCATGCCGGGAATGGCCACCCAGCGTCGTACACCCGTCTTCGCGGGCTGCCACACTCCCGACGCGCGCACGGCCAGTGCACCCTGCCAGACGTCGATCACGCCATGCTGGTGCCAGCTGCCGATCAAGGGTGCAAGACGCGCATCACGCACGGTGAAGTACTGCGCACCGTGGTCGAAGGCCCACGGTCCCTCGCGACGTGTTGCGCACCGGCCACCGAGCCCACGCGATTTCTCGAACACGGTGACACCGATGTTGTGGTCGGCGAGCGTGCGCGCGCACGTCAGGCCCGACAGGCCAGCGCCAATGATCGCGGCCGATCTCGGCGCCGTGTACACGGGCCGTTCGACATGACGTGTGTATTTCGCGACGCTGATGCGTGCGGCCTGGTCGACGGTGGCACGGCCGCGCACCGTGCCGAGTATGCGGGTCGGCGGCGCGAACGGCCGATCGAACTGGCCAAGGCACCAGAGCAGTCCGCCATACGACGCCGGATCGCGCCCGTCGAGTGCGTAGCGGTGATTGAGGTCGATCGACATCGCGAGCGCACGCGCGGCATTCGAGGTCCAGCCGGCAAACGCCTTGCCCCACGTCATGCGCACGTTGTTGTGGATCTCCCCGTGCGCGAGCAGGGAGTGCTGCATCGCATTCCAGAACTCGTCACGCGTCTGCCCACGCGCCAGTCGTTCCCAGTCGTACGACTCGCGCGCATCGGATTCGTGCTCGGCGAGTGTGGCGCGTGCCCACGCCGGGAGCGCATCGATGGTGGCATGATCTGCGCGATGGAAGCAGAACGTGTATGCCAGTTCGCGCCAGACGAGCAATTCATCGAGCCACTTGGTCGCGCCTTCACTGGTCATCGTTGCCACGTCGCGCGCCAGGCGGAACGGTGACACCATGCCGTAGTGCAGATAGGCCGACATCCGACTGACACCGTCGCCACGCGTCGGATCGTTGCGTGAGCGGTCATAACGATCGAGCCGCGCGGCGTCCACGAACTCGCGCCACCGCGCATACCCGGCGATCGTGCCGCCGCGCGTGTCCGCCACCGGGCCGACGCCGTGATCGATGCGGCACTGTGCGATCAACGACGGCAAATCAGCGTTGGCCAGGTCGACCGGTTCGAACGGCAACGCCGGAATGAATGGTTGCGCCGTCGTCGTCATTTCCTCCCACGACAACGCGACACGCGCGCGGCGGAGCGGTGCGGTCGCATCGCGATACACGAACGCCCGGTCGTACGCCTTCGTCGTCAGCGTGATCGGCACGACACACGCCGTATCCACCTGCCACACGGGCGCGTCGATCGCCGTGCGCAGCGTCGTGGTCCACTGCACGAGCGGCGCGACCGGCATGAGTTCCGTGATCACCACCGCCGCGCGCTTGGCAAGCGACACGAGATGCGGACCACGATGTCCTTCGCGCTCGAGGTGGAACGCGGTGCCGACGCCGCGCGCCGCGAGTGCGGCCGCGAAGTCGCGTGCGCCTTCGAGAATGAACATGTGATGCCGGTCGCTCGCGTACGGATATCGCTCCGACAACGCGTGGTACACGAAGACCGGCAGGCTCAGATGCGCGGCGAGTACGAGTGCGACATCGAGCGCCGGGTTCTCGTGTGCGCGCACGGCCGTGCGGGCCCAGTACAGCACGAATTCTCCCGTGGGCACGACATCGGTGGTGGGCGCGACGACGTCGACACGCTCGGCGAGATGTCGTGGCAGATCACGGTCGGGTTCGATCACGGCGATGGCTGATGATGATTTCTGCAGCGTCGTTGCATTACTTGTCAGGGAGAAGCTGACACAGTGCGACTTCCGTTCCCGGAGGATGCGCCACCGCCCATGTCTCGGGATGGTGATCGGCTTCGGTCGTCCTGGGGGCGCGTGTGAAATCGGCGGAACAGATCAGGGTCGTGTTGGTCGACGACCACGCGCTCGTGCGCGCGGGGATTCGCGCGCTGCTGCAGTCCGCGGGCGAGGTGAATGTCGTCGGCGATGTGGCGGATGTGTGTGACGCGCCGGCGCTGGTACGCCAGACGCAGGCGCAGGTGCTGATCGTGGTTCGGCCGTTCGGCGGCGAAGATTGCGCGACGGTGACGCGTATGCTGGCGAGCGCTGCCGTGAGTACGAATCTGCTCGTGCTCACCATGCTCAGTGCCGCGAGCGCGCTCGAGGGTCTGCTGGCGGCCGGCGCGCGTGGCTATCTCACGCGATCGGCCGCCTCGCGGGATCTGATCGACGCCGTTCGCATGGTGGCTGCCGGCGCCACCTACCGGTGCCCGCAGGTCGCCACGCCGCGCACGGCCGACCCGGTGTTGGATGTCGAACGTCGGCGTTTCGAGAAGCTGACCGACCGCGAGCGTGAAGTGCTGGTGTGCACGGCTCACGGTTTCTCGGCACCGGAGATCGGTGCGCGCCTGAGCATCAGCGCGAAGACGGTGGACACGTACAAGCAACGCATTCATGAGAAGCTCGGGTTGCATCATCGCACGGACTACGTGCGCATGGCGGTGCGACTGCACCTGATGGAAATCGCGTAGCGCGACGGGCGTTCCTGCGTCGGCAGGGCTGGTCCACCGACCGTAGATTGCGTGGCAGGTTTCAATCACTCGCGACGGTGTCACGGCATGTCCATCACGATTCGCACGCTGAGCACCGATGAATGTCGTGCGCTGCTCGCCTCGCATCACATCGGCAGGCTGGCGTACGCGTACAAGCAGCGCGTGGACATCGAGCCGCTGCACTACGTCGCCGATGGTGAGTGGCTATACTTGCGCACGGCGCAGGGCAGCAAGGTCTCGATGCTCGAGCACCAGCCGTGGGTCGCGCTCGAGATCGACGAGGTGCACGGCCTGTTCGACTGGCAGAGCGTGGTGGTGCACGGCAGCGTGCAGATGCTCGATCCGCAGGGCGGGCCAGAGGCCGAGCTGCGCTGGAAACACGCGGTGGACACATTCCGGCGCATCGTGCCGCAGGCATTCGCGCGTGGCGATCCGACGCCGCAACGCGATGTGATGTTGCGCGTGCACATGTCGCATGTGGAAGGGCGCGCCGCGAGTGCATCGGACACCTGACGCGTAGAAGCGCCGCCTATCGGCCCTTCGCACCTGAGTTCGTCGTCGCAACAGCCGGCAGACGCTGCGGACAAACGGGTGTGACGCCCCGATCGCACGTTCCCGACCGCCCGGTGTAACAACCCGCGCAACAACGCCGTAGGCAAACCGATGTCGCGTCGGGACGGCGCTGTTACGCCGAGTCACTGGGTGGGGGTTATCCTTCTGCGCATGAATGGCTCACTGTTCGCACGGCTGCTGCGCCGGGATCTCTTCTGGTACTACCGTCTGCGCCTGAGCCCGGACATTCCGACCTTCTGGCGGAATTTCTGGTTGCTGATGACGCACCTCGGTGGTGCGCGCGTGACCGTGGCGGCGTGCCTGGTCGGGTTGTTCTTCCCGATCAGTCGGTATGCGTCCGCACACACGTCGGTGGCGCTGCTCGTTGCGTTCCTGATTTCGCAGATCATCAAGCGCAGCGTGAGTCGTGAACGACCGGCGGAGACGCGTCGGGGCAACACCGTCATCGAACCGCCGGATCGGTTCAGCTTCCCGAGTGGACACTCCGCAGCCGCAATGTCGGTTGCGGCGATGTACGCGCTGACATTCCCGTCGCTGGGCATCTGGTTGCTGCCGCTTGCCGTGCTGGTTGGGTACAGCCGCGTTGCGCTTGGCGTGCACTATCCGCTGGATGTCGTGGCCGGACAGGCGATCGCGCTGCTCACGGCGGGGCTGCTGCGACTCTGGTAGGCGCTCCTGCGCCTTGGAAGGGCAGCGCTGCAGATCTGCGCTGTCCCTTGCGACTGGCCCTGACGGCCACGAGCGTACAGGATGTCATCAGCGCGGAGATCGCTCAGACGGTTGCGTGACCTGCGTGTGTGGGGTGCCCTGTTCGTGATGCTTGCAGATGCGCCACTCGGTGCACAACAGCTCACGACCTGCGATTCGGTGCGGCTGCGTGACGTGCGTGGCGAAACCGAGGACACGCTGCGTGTGATCCTGCGTCGGGCCAACGGGAACGAGCGGCTCGATCCCCGGTTTGCGATCGACGCGCTGGATGCGTTGCGACGTCACTTCACGCTGCCGCAGCGGATCGCGCTGCCATTTCGCGTCCCGGTGAACGACTCGCAGTCCACACTCGGGCTGGAAGTCAGCGTGGATTTCCTGGCGTTCCGCGATGGGAGCGTGCGGCAGGTGCATCTGTCACGCAGCAGCTATGTGCCTGCGCTCGACTCGGCCGTGCTGCACGCCGTGCGCGCATCCGGTGCGGAATACGCCTTCGCACCATTCGACAGCGGCATGACGGGACCGAGCGAATCGCTCACGGTGGAAGTGGCGTTCGGGCTCGAGGATTCGATCCGCGCGGGGATCGATGCGGCCCTGATGCGTCGTCCGCGGCACCACGCCATGCGCCTGCCGCAGATCATCGAGCCGCAACGTTTGCCACGCTTCGGGAGCGCGCGCGCAGCCGGTTCGATGCTGGGCTTCGTGGACATGTCGTTCGCGGTGAGCGAATCCGGGCGGGTGCTGCCCGGCACTGTGGAGTTCACGCGTGTCACGACCCGCACCCTCGCGCGTGCGGTGCTGGACGTGTTGCCGAGCTGGCGGTTCGCACCGGCGACGATCGCGGGGTGTGCGGTGCCGGCACTCGTGTCACAGTCCTTCAGCTTTGTCTTTCCGCCGTGACGTGCGACACCAACCAGCGACCCAGACTGCGGCACAGCGAACAGATTGCGAGCATGTCGCACGGCACTGCTGCAGCAAAAATCGAGCACCGCCTCCGTGCAAAGTCGCCGAGCACTGAACTGCCTCAACGCAAAGTCGCAAAGTGTGTGAGAAACGCAACGAAAATTGGTGGAACAGCGACAGCGAGAGCTGTTCCCCCAAGACTGTTGCGACTTGCTGTTCCCTCTCCGACTCTGCGTTGAGCAGTTGAGCACGCGAGGTGCTAGCGCTGCATTGCGGGATGCACGATGCGCGTGATGTCGGCGATGAGGGTGCGGGCGGCGGCCTGGTTTTCGACGCCGCTGGTGAGCACGACGAGGACGTAGGGTGCGCCTCGCGCGGGATAGACGAGCGCGGCGTCGTGTTCGACGCGCGTGATGTCACCCGTCTTGTGGGCGACGCGTGTGCCCGGCGGCAGACCGGCGGGGATGGAGGAGTTGAAGGCCTGCGCGAACAACACGTCGCGCATCCACGCGCACGATTCCCTCGACGCGGCGCGATTGGTGGCGATGGCGACCAGCAACGCGGCGAGGTCACTGGCCGTGGTGGTGTTGTTGAGTCCTGCGCGAAATGCCGGATTGTCCTCGACACCGCGTCGCACCACCATGCGTGTCGCGCCCAGCGTGCGCGTGAGTGCGGTGACCGAATCGGCCGCGACGACGGTGAGCAGCGTGTTGGTGGCGAGGTTGCTGGAGTGCGTGATCATGCGCGTCGCAAGCCAGCGCATCGGCACGCGCTCGCCGACGCGCTCGTAGACGGAGTCGTCGGAATCGTCGGCCTTGTCCAGCGTGTAGGGTGATCCGTCCACGATCGACGTGAACCGATTGGTGAGCGCCACGGCGTCGTCCAGATGCAGTGTGCCGCGATCGGCACCCTGGGCGAGCGCGATGAGCACAGGCACCTTCATCGTGCTGGCGGCGTGCACGAGGGAGTCACCCCGAACCACGATCCGCTGACCCTTGCCATCGAGGCGGAAGGCCACGACCCGGACGATCGCGCCGTCGGTTAGCGCCGCGCGCGCCTCGATCGCCGCCGTGGCATCCAATTCGCGTATGGAAGAGTTCGGTGCGCCTTTCGAGGCGCAGGCGACGAGGGCGAGGCAACTGGCGAGACGGATGGTGCGTCGGACGGTGAGAGACATGCCGCCGACGCTATGCATTGCACGTCTCGGGGGCAATGCAGGGTCCTGACGCGCGGATGCAGGTGCTCGCGCGCGTCATCTCAAGTGCGGGGTGTACGACGCAATCCCCCGGCTCGCCGGCCGGGTCGCCGTGGGAGATGGAAACGAGTGTTGCGCGGGAGGCGATCGCTTGGTCAGGACGAAGACAGATCGTGCGCCGATCCTCGGTTTCGGCGAGCGCTTACGACGGCTAGACTCGACGGTTCGCGCGTCGCCGACCTCCACCGCTCCACCCCTGTCGCCTGTGACGCGTTCACTTCCATCGATCGCCGTATTGCTGCTCGTGACGGGTTGTGCATCGTCGCGAACATCGGCACCAGCGCAGGCACCCGAGCCGCAGCTGCTGGCACGCGCTGAATCGGTGGTGAGCGCGGCGATGGACAGTGCATTGCGAGACACCACGCCGGCCGCTGCGCCCGTGGTGTCCGACTCGGAAGTCGTGATGCGCGCTGCCGCGATCTTCGACGGTGTGCCCGCTGCACCGCTCGTGGATGGCCCGAACGTCATCGACTCGCACGCGACGTGGGATATCGACGTGCGCAGCTACGAGACTCACGAACGCGTTGCGCAGTACCTTGGCATCTTCACCGGACGGGCGCGCGAATACATGCAGAAGAGCATGAGTCGCGGCACCCGTTTCGATACCATGCTGCGCAGGAAGTTTCGCGAGTCGGGCTTGCCGGAGGACATGACGTACCTGGCGTTGATCGAAAGCAGTTACAGTCCCCACGCCTACTCCCGGGCCGCGGCCGTCGGGATGTGGCAGTTCATGGCCCCGACGGCGCGCGGAATCGGCATGCGGGTGGACTGGTGGGTGGACGAGCGTCGTGATCCCATGCGCTCCACCGATGGCGCGATCGATTTCCTGACGGACCTGCACAATGCGTACGGCAGCTGGTATCTGGCCGCCGCCGCGTACAACGGCGGGCCCGGACGCGTGTCCCGCGGCCTCAAGCGATTCTCCGATCAGATGGACGGGTCCGAGGGTGAGGATCGCTTTTTCGCACTGGCCGAACAGCGGTACCTGCCCAGCGAGACGAAGGCATATGTGCCGAAGTTGATCGCTGCGGCGATGATCGCGAAGGAGCCGTTGCGATACGGACTACGCGTCGACACGCTGCCAGCGTATGCGTACGACTCCGTGAACGTCGGCGGTGGCACCACGCTGGCGGCCGTCGCGACCGCATCCGGCGCGACGCTGGAAGAGATCCGCGACCTCAACCCGCACTTCCTGCGGGGGGTGACGCCACCGGACGAGCTGTCTGAAGTGCGCGTGCCGATCGGAATGAGTGTGGCGTTCGACTCGGTGATGCGAGCGATGCCGGAGTCGGATCGACTTGGCTGGCGCGAGCAGCGACTGACGGCGACTCGCTCACTGCAGGGCATCGCCGAAGATGCCGGTGTGCCGACGAAGTCGATCCGCTGGATGAATCCGAAGTTGAGTGTCGATCGTCGCGGTCGCGTACGAGCTGGCACGATGGTGCGGGTTCCGACCGCGATGGCGGTCGCGGGCGCGCGAGACGTTCCGGATCCGTCGATCGCTCGATACGGCGGCTCGTCAGGCGCGCTGGTCTCGAAGCGCGTCCGGGTGCGGGCTGGTGAATCTCTCTCCGGTGTCGCGCGCCGTACCGGTGTGTCGGTCGCCACGCTGCGGGCGATCAACGGCATCAAGGGCAACAGGCTGCGATCGGGTCAGGTGCTGGTCGTGCGCCGGCCATCACGGAGCGCATTGGCGGCCGCTCGGCGGTCAGCCGCGTCGCG
>JACMLX010000091.1 GCA_014379355.1 Gemmatimonadaceae bacterium | reverse complement strand
GGTGCGACAGAGTCCACCCGCGTGATCGTGAGCGTGAGCTGCCGTCGGGTCGGCGCGTGAAAGTAAACTAGCGATCCATCGTCACGACGCTCGAGGCGGTCGATGACCTTGTCGCCGTCCGCGCGCTCGAGTCGGGTGATGCGACCGCCGCGGAGCGCCAGGCGCCACCGCGGCGAGGGCCCGATTTCCGCGGTCAGCGAGCTATCCGATCGCGAGACGAGCGTGTCCTTGCCGGCTGGGATGGAGAATCGGCCGAGGGCCGCCCAGAGGAATGCCGGAGGCGGCAGCACGCGCTTCAGCGCGTCCGGCGCATCCAGCCGCATCCTGTCTCCGATCACCCACGCGGCACCGTTGCCGAGCCCACCGGCGACGAACAGATCGATGCGCGCCGAGTCGGGGGGGGCGATGCGTGCAGCGCCTTCACCCCGCACCTCGAGTTCCGCCTCCTGCAGCCGCCAGTTGAAGACGATCTTCTGGTTGCGACGCGGGAGCTCGATGACGGGCAGCGGCTCGGACTTCGCGACGGGCGTCGCGTTGGCGAGTGGTGCGAGCTTCGGTGCGCAGCCGTTCAAGGTCGCGAGACCGAATACGGAAACAACGAGAACGCGGGAATTCATGGCGGTACGGTCGAGATGTTCAGAATGGCTTCGCCCTGCGTCAGCGCATCCATCGCCGAAAAGCCGGCGACGACGGTGCCAAAGACAGTGTAGTGACCATCGAGATGCGGTTGTGGCGCGAGCGTGAGGAAAAATTGCGAGCCGCCGGTATCGGGTCCGGACAGTGCCATGCCGACCGCGCCACGCAGATAGCCGCTGCGGTTCAACTCGTCGCGAATGGCGTAGCCGGGTCCGCCGCTGCCGTCGCCACCCGGATCACCACCCTGTGCCACGAACGCCGGAACGACGCGATGGAATCGCAGATTGCGGAAATAGTCGGCCCGTGCGAGCCGCGAGAGATGGTCGGACGTCATCGGCGCTCGTACCCCATCGAGTACGATCCGGATCATGCCACGCGCCGTCGCAATGCGGAGTTCGGGCACCTGTCCCGCGAGGCTTGGCAGTATCACGGTGCGGACGATGCGCTCGTAGAATTCCGGCGTCGTCGATGCGGGACCTGCAGTCACCGGGCGCGTGGTGGTGTCGGGCGACGACGCGCGCGCCAGTGAATCGGCACGCCTCAGTGCAACGATGGAGTCGAAACCGATCGAGGCCTTCGCCGCAGGTGTTGCGCGCGCGATTGCGGCGACTGCCGCGGCGCGCACACGCGGATCGACATCGTCGATGCGCGGCAGCAGCGCCTGGAGCTGTGCATCGACATTCCGCGATGCCGCACCTTCGATCATGGCCAGACGAATGCGATAGTCGGTGTGCGTCGCGAGCGTATCGCCTGACGCAGCCTGAAGCCGGGCGATGGCACCAACCTGCCAGGCACTCGAGATCAGCGAGCGACGGACCATGTGCGTGGTGTCCGTCCACCACTCGGTCCAGAGCCTCGACGTATCGGTCGCCACGGTGGCGATCGACTGGGCCATCGAGACCCGCACGTTCGCATCACGCTCGAGCGGCCACGCGCGCGTGAGCGGCGGTTCGGCGACATGGCCGTAGGTGGCCAGGGAACGCACGGCCGAGATCCTGACGTGTGGTTCACGGTCGCTCAGCATCGAATCGAGGCGTGCGATGTCCAGCGCGCTATCGACGGGTGCCTGCAATGACGTGGCCAGCAATCGCGCACCGAGATCGCGAATGCCCGCGTTCACGTCGCGAGACGCGGACAGTGCAAACGAGGCGCACGCGCTTCGACGCGACCGCGCACACGCGTACAGCGCAGCCCAGCGTTCGGACGTTGATGTCGCAGAGCGATATGCGCCCGCGACCGCAGAATCCGGGAACGGACTCCACTTGACGGCCACACGCAGCAGGCTGGCCCGAACCGATGGCGCGCGCACGGTGCCGAGCAATGCCGAAAAGTCGCCACAGCGCGCGCCGAGTTCACCAAGCGCCCACGCTGCCGCGTTGCCCACGCCCGGGCTTTGCATGGCGTCGCGCAGTGCATCACAGCTTACCGAATCGGTTGCCAGACCGAGCGCGAACGCGGCATCACCGGCCGCCGCCGTGTCACGCTCGGTGCGCAGCATGCCTCGCAGCACCGCGTAACGGGCAACGATGCGATTGAGGCCGATGACACGTGCTGCCGCCGCGCGCAGCGGTGCCACACGCGACGCCATCGCAACATCCACGGCCAGCGTGTCGGCGACGCGCATGTCATGGGTGCGGAGCAGTGTCGCCCATGCAGTGACGGCCTGCGCATCGAGCGTGGGCACTTTCTGTGCACCGAGACCGGACGTCAGCAGGCACGCGATCAGCGCGAGACCGCTCCCGCATCGCGTCGTCAGCACCGCGTGTCGCTCACGCATCAGCGAGTCCGAGCGTGGCCAGCAATTCTGCGGGCAGTCGTGCGATGCGACCCGCATGATCGAGGCCGATCAGCGTGGTGCTGGCCGTCACGAGCTTCGTGCCGCGCTCGACGTGTGTGATCAGGTAGTCGAACGTCATCGAGCGGGACCGCATGTCCGTGAGTGTCGTGGTGACGCGGATGAGGTCATCGTACCGCGCCGCACCATGGTATCGCAGCGAGGCATCCGATACCGCCAGGCCGACACCGAGCTTCTCGATTTCCGCATAGGAGCGTCCGCACCGTCGGATGAGTTCCGTCCGGCCGACTTCACACCAGGCGAGGTAGTTCGCGTGATAGACGACGCCCATCTGGTCCGTCTCCGCATACCGCACACGCAGATCGACATCGCAGGTGAGTGCTGGCACGGCGAGGGACACGGGTCGCGAAGTGATGGGAAATGAGCGGACGAGCGGGCGAAGTTGGCGATGGTCGAACCCTTTTGTCAAAGCGGGCCCGACGGACTAATCTCCGCGCGTGCTCTCACTTCCCTGTTTCATCCTCTCCGACGCGCACGTCGGCGCCGCACCCGCCGCAACGGCGGACGCGCTGGTGGCATTTCTCCGTCGCCTGCGCAGCGAGCCTGGATCATTGATCCTGAACGGCGACATTCTCGATTTCTGGTTCGAGTGGCGCCGTTCGATCCCGTCGTTCGCATTGCCGGTCCTCGGCGCGTTGCGCGAGTTGCGTGCCGCCGGCATGCCGATCACGTGGATCGCCGGGAATCATGACTGCTGGGGCGGCGACGTGCTGCGCGACATCGTCGGCGTGACCTACCAGACCACGCCTTTGCGTGTTCAACTCGGCCCGTGGGATGTACAGGTCGAACATGGTGACGGACTGCGCGGCGACGCGGACCGCGGCTATCTGCGCGTGAAGCCGATCCTGCGCCATCCGCTGTCTGTCTGGGCCTTCAAGCTCGTGCATCCCGACTTCGGAACGCGCCTCGCACTCGGTACATCAACGGCGAGCCGGGTCCACAGCGCCGAGGACAACGGTACGGGGCTGCGTGACATCGCGATCGCGCGGGTGATGGCAGCGGGCGGACCAAACGTGGTGGTGTTCGGGCATTCGCACGTCGCCGGTATCACCCGGGCACCGAATGGCGGCGTGTATGCAAACCCCGGCGGCTGGGGCGCCGTCCCACGCTACCTGAAGCTCACCGAGACGCGGCTCGAACTGATCGAGCTGACTGCGTCAGGCGAAGACCGTTGTCTCGACGCTGTCGAGTACGGGGCCGATGAAACGCTGCCCGACCCGACGAAAGGTGTCGGGCGCATCGGTCGCGATGAAGCGGTGGACGGGCGCGCCCTCGATCGCTGAGGTCGCGATCGCGCGATCCTGCAGCGCATCACGCAGCGCGTTCGCCGTTTCTGCCGCTGAGTCGACCAGTGTCACGTCGCGTCCGACGACGTCGGCGATGATCGGTGCCAGCAGCGGATAGTGCGTACAGCCCAGCACGAGCGTATCGACATGCGCGTCACGCATCGCATGCAGATAGGTCTCCGCGATGAGCCGTGTGGCCGGATGATCGACCCACCCTTCCTCGACGAGCGGCACGAACAACGGGCAGGCGGCACCGAACACGGTTGCGTCGGGGGCGAGCGAGGCGATGGCGCGATGATACGCCCCTGAATTGATGGTGCCGGAGGTTCCGATGACGCCGATCCTCGCATTGCGGGTCGCGCGCACAGCCGCACGCGCGCCCGGCTGCACGACACCGATGACGGGCACCGGGCATTCGCGCTGCAGCAACTCGAGTGCATGCGCGGTGGCCGTGTTGCACGCGATCACGATCGCCTTGACCTGTTGTTCGAGCAGCCATGTCGCGATCTGCCGGCTGTACCGCACGACCGTCTCCGGACTTTTCGGGCCGTACGGCACACGTGCCGTGTCACCGACGTAGACGACGCGTTCATGAGGGAGCGCGTGCATGATCGCGGCGACGACCGTGAGCCCGCCGATCCCGGAGTCGAACACGCCGATCGGTGCGTCGTTCACCAGCGGAATTGTGCGGCGAGAGCGGGACCCGCTGGCGTATGGCGGATGGAGACGCGCGCCGGCAGGTCCCAGAGATTGGCCGCCACGTAGGCGTCCGCGCCGGCGAGCAGGTGGTTGAAGACCAGCACCGCGATCCAATCCTCGAGGTGCAGGCGTCGCGCGTTGATCAACTCCTCGGTCACGGCCGGCACGCGCGTGACGGACTCACCGAGACTGGGATCACCGACCGTGATGGAGTCGAGACCACGCAACGCCTTCGCGCGCTTGAGGTCCGCGCGCGACTTCATCACCATGTAGATCGCGCCAAGTTCGACGGACGAAAAAAGCGTCGCCGCCGTCGAGCGACGCAACGCACTCTGCCCCCAGCCCGGCACTGCAAGGGAGTGCAGGAACGCCGCCTTGGGGGTGATGGGCGGCCGCAACAGCGAATCCGGAATGCTGTTGGGCAAACGGCGTGGTGGCCGCTTCGTCGTATCGATCGCAATCGAGTCACGAGGAACACCGGTCGGCGCGCAAACGTCCTGAGCGACTGGTTCAACTCGAGAAGCTCCGGGGGATGCCGTGACCGCCGAAGCTGCTCGGATCTCTGAGACTCACCTCTCGGACAATGCCTTGGCTGACGCCGAGGCGAGGCGACGCATTCGCTTTGACCTCGAGACCACTTTGGTGGTCGAGGCCGCTGCTGGAACGGGAAAAACTACCGAGTTGGTGTCGCGCATCCTCGGCCTTCTTCGATTCG
>JACMLX010000090.1 GCA_014379355.1 Gemmatimonadaceae bacterium | reverse complement strand
GCTCTCGTGCGGCACAGACTCGAGGGGCACCGGCAGCGGCACCATGCCCGCTGCTGTCGTCACGCGCGCCACCGCCTGATCGAGCACGGCCGCCGCGCGCGTCGCCTGCCACATCGCGCGCAGTGCGATCGCGCCGATGGCGACCATGGACGCAACGACACTCGCCGACGGTCGGTATAAGGCCATCGAGACCCCCATTACCCCGGCTAACAGAACCGCGAGCACCAGCCCATGTACGGTCCCGGTGAAGCTGGGACGCAGGCGCGCCCGCACTCGGAAAAGGCAGCAGCCCCGTTCGTGCTCTTCGATGAGCGTCAGGACGTGCACCCAACCCCACCGGCCGATTGAGACGCTGAGATCCCGATCGGTATGCCAGCCCTCGTCGACGTGAACAAGTTGCGCCGGTCGGCAAGCGCGCAGCACCCCGACGAGCTCGGTCAGCAGCGAGGGCTGCGACGTCCATGATTCACTCCAGAACGACCGCTCCCTGCCACCGCCGGTCAACAGTCGGACCGCCGACCACGCGTCGAGGAGCGACGGTGCAGGGGTCTTCCAGGGATGACGCGTGACGTGCTGATGGGCGACTCCTTGCGACAGCGACAGGCCGCGCAGATTTCCGCGGAACCGCGCGATGGGCTGTATCAGGTGCAACCAGGCGATCAGCGCGCGATAGAGATGCCGGCTCTGAGTGGGCGACCACGGGCCTATAGGCGGCAGGCCTCTGAGATCCGACCGCCACGCAAACATCACGCACCGCAGCGCGGTGATCGTCCAGCCGAGCGTGCCCGCGGCGAATAGAACCCACCAGGTCTCTGTCTCCATCAGCCGGCCCGCAATGCCGGCGACCAGCAGCGACAATGATGACGCCATCCACAGAGGCGAATGAGGAAGGAACTGCCACCGTGGCATCCGGGTGCTGTAGATCGACGGAAACGCGGCCGTGCCCCAGACGCCGGTGTTGACGCGTTTTCCGACAGCCGAGCGCAGAAACGGCAGCGGACTGTAGATCCGGCCATGCCACAGCATCTGTCTGCCGAGGAATTTCTCCGGGTGATGCGCATCGAGCCACGCCTCACCTTCTCCGTAGCCGACCTGCTGGTGCCAGTAGGCTCTCACGCTCGGGCGGCGGTGGTGCCAGACGAGCGCCGCGGGCGCAAACCCGATGCGGAAACCCTTGGCCTGCAGCCGCCAACAGATATCGACGTCGTCGCCGGCGCGAAGGTAGACCGGGTTGAAGCCGCCGATCGACAGTAACGCGTCGCGGCGGAACGCCATGTTGCAACCGGGTACGTGCTCGGCGATGCGGTCGTCGAGCATCACGTGACCGGGCCCCCCGGGGGCGCGCGCGACACACTGCGCCACCCAGGGATCGTCGTCCGGCACGACATTGGGTCCGCCGGCGCCGATGACATCGGACATGAGCATCGGCTGAACCAGGTAGGTCAACCAATCGGCGTCCACTCTGGCGTCTGCGTCGGTGTAAGCAACGATCTCACCCCTTGCGGCCGCGAGTCCGACGTTGCGGGCGACACAGAGGCCGCCGTTGGGAGTGTCAATGACCCGCACTCCTGCAAACAGGCGCGCGATCGAAGCGGTGGCGTCCCGCGATCCGTCGTTGACGACGATCACCTCGACGCTCGGGTAGGTAAGCTTGGCGAGCGAGCTGAGGCAGTCGTCAATCGTGTCGGCGGCGTTGAACGCGCACACCACGACGGACACCTCCGGCCACTGCGTGCGCTCGTGAGCCGAGACGGGCGCCTCCGCGAGCGCCGCGCTCACAGCCGCCAGCGCCGGCTTCTGGTTCCGTGCCTCATCGACGAGGCCGAAGGCCCAGTCGTCAACAGAACGGCCACCGCGCCACCACTCGTCCGTCCAGGAATAGACGATCGCCCCGCAGGCGCCCTCCATGAAGGCCGCACGCAGGTGCATCGTCGTGATTCGAGCCTGGCCCTCGAGACCTTCGCGCACGCTGTCGGCGCCCGCCTCCGCCAGAAGCAGGGGTCTGTCTCCTGCAATGTGCTGCAGCCGCGCGAGGTACGCCCGCAAATCCGGTTCACGATGCAGGTAGACGTTAAACGCACAGACATCGAAGCACTCGAGATCGAGGTGCTCCGTAGGCGGGAAATTCACGTACGTGAAGAGGCTGTCGGGCGCTGCCGTCTTGACATCCTCATAGAGCTCACGCAGGAATAGCCCGATGCGGCGGTGGCCATGCCATCTCACGATTCCGGCGGGGATCTCGTTGCCGACAGCAAACATGAGCGTTGCGGGATGCGATGCCAGCCGACGGACCGCCTCCGCTGCGTCGTGCCTGATCTGCCGGGCCAGCTGCGGGTCGCCCAGAAACGGGATGTGCTGCGGCCATGCGAGTCCCACCACGACTCTGAGTCCGTGCTGAAGGGCGATGTCGAGCAGCTCAGGCGGTGGCGCGGTGTAAGTGCGGATCGTGTTGATGCCGGAAGCCGCCATCAGCGCGAAGTCTTGTGTCACCCGCGCCGATGAGGGGAACTGGTCGCCCCTGCAATCGGGCGCGAAGGTGCCATAGGCAACCCCCTTCACGAGGAAACGCCGGCCCTCAGAGGTGAGGAACTTGCCGTCGACGCGCGGCACATGACCAACCGCTCGAACGGGTCCGGAAGTCATAACAGTGTGAATGTCGGAGTCTGTGGAGGAGATCCACACGCGAGCGCCGCGCGACCGGCGAATGATACTACATTGCCCGGGCGGGATTGGCGCGCCCGCTCGGCTAGGTTCTCGAAACGCCGGTGACGAGGCGCCGTTGATCTCACGGCAGTGAGATCTGCACGCCGGCGCGCGCGGCGCGTGGCAGTCCAGTCGTCAGGATTGGCGTCCGGCCCACGTCATAGACGCCGTTAAAGGCATTCTCCACCGCGACAAAGGCGCTGACCTTGTCTCCAAAGCTCCGACTGCCGAACACGTCCAGGACCGTCGCACGGCGAAGCGTGAAAGCGTTCAGGTCATCCTCGAATTGCGGTACCGTTACCCGAAGCTGTCCGGACGCCATCCACGCGTTGTAGATGTAAAGATTGTTCAGACCAAGGTTGTACTCCGGCACCTTCGGCACACGATT
>JACMLX010000089.1 GCA_014379355.1 Gemmatimonadaceae bacterium | reverse complement strand
TGCAGAACTGGCGTCGCAACCCGATGCTCTACGCCTCGGCGCTGTCCGACGGCGTGAGCAACCTCATGACGATGGAGAACGCGCCGGCACCGGTGCGCACGCGTCGCATCATTGCCAAGCTCGCCTCGGTGCCGCAACTACTGCAGGCGGCGCGAACGAATCTCAAGAATCCGCCGAAGCTCTTCACCGAACGCGGCATCGGCTTCATGCGCGGCGCGGCCGAGATGCTGGATCACGACATACCACTCGCTTTCGCCGCGCAGAAAGGCACGCCGCTGATGGATTCGTTGACGCGCGCAGCCGCCACGGCGCGTCCACTCATCACCGCGTACGCGGACTGGCTCGAGAAGGACGTGTTGCCGACGGCCACCGGCGAGTATCGCATCGGTGCCGCTGCCGTCGCGCGTCGGTACAAGGCCGAAGAGTTGATCGACCAGCCACTGCCGTCACTCATCGCGATCGGCGAACGCGAGCTTGCCGTCTATCAGACGCAGTTCCGCGCCGCCGCTGCACGCCTTGCGCCGGGGCGTGATCCGCTCGACGTGTGGCGCGAGGTCCGCCACGACCATCCGAAGGCGGGCGATGTCGTCGCCGCCACGCAGAAAATAGTCGATTCGCTGACGGACTTCGTGGTGCGCAAGGGACTGGCCGTGGTGCCGCCGGGAGAACGCGTCGTCGTCGCGCCGGCGCAGCCCTTCGATCTCGGCTTTGCCTCGATGCATGCATCGCCACCACTCGAAAATCCGCCGGTGAAGAGTTTCTACTACATCACCGACGCCAGCGCGAGCATGCCGGCCGCCGAGCAGGAGGCGTGGCTGGAGCGATACAACTACGCGTCACTGATCAACACGTCGGCACATGAAGCGATGCCGGGCCACTGGCTGCATTCGACATACATGCGCAAGACGCCCGGCAAGGTGCGTCGCATCTGGATCGGCCTCAATCCGTTTCCGCAGCCGTCGTCGGGCCAGGACGGCTGGGCGCATTACAGCGAGCAGTTGATGGTCGAGGAGAAGTTCGGCGGCGGCGATCCTCGTATCGAGCTGGCCCAGCTCAGCGATGCCATGACGCGTGTCTGCCGCCTCCTGTCCGGCATTCGTGTGCATTCCGGCGAGTGGACGCTGGCGCAATCGCAGGCCTGTTTCGAAGATCGCGCGTACGTGCCCACGTCGGCGGCAAAGCGGGAATCCGAGCGTGCCTCCTACGATCCGACGTATGGCGGGTACTTTCTCGGAAAGCGCGGCATCCTCACGCTCCGGCGTGATCTGGTCGCGACGATGGGCTCCTCGTTCAACCTCCGCACCTTCCACGAACGCTTCATGACCAACGGCATCGCACCAATCTGGGCGCATCGGCAGCTCTTCCTTCCCGGCGACACTGCGCAGGTGGTTCAGTGACACCTCGCTCAGGGAAGGTGCGCGTCGGTGTCCTCGGCGCCGGTGCGTGGGCGAAGTTCGCGCACATTCCGGGGTACAAGCGTGATCCGCGCTGCGAGCTGGTGGCGATCGCCGATCCGATCATCGAGCGTGCGCAGGAATTCGCGGCGGAATTCGACATCCCCAACGTGTACGGCTCGCATGCCGAGCTGATTGCGCGTGAGGACATCGACCTGGTGGACGTCTGCACGCCCAGTGCGACACACTTCGACCTCAGCTGGGCGGCGCTCGAGGCGAACAAACATGTGTTGTGCGAGAAGCCCGTGGCGTACGACTACACGGAAACGTTGCGCGCGTCCGCGTTCGCGAAGTCGAAGGGCTTGAAGACGAAGCTTGGCTTCACGTTCCGGTATGCGCCGTCGATGCGCTACATGAAGGAACTCATCGACGACGGGTTCATCGGGACGCCGTTCATCTTCAACGGATACGAACAGAACTCGCAGTGGCTCGATCCGCAGAATCCGCTGCGCCAGGTGGACGTGGAGGCCGACCAGTCGATCATCCAGGTGTCGTCGCTGGAAGGCTACGGCGCACCGATCATGGACATCGGCCACCTGTTCATGGGCAGCCGCTTCGAGCAGGTGGTTGGCACGATGCGCAACTTCATCCCCGAGCGGATGGTGCGGCAAACGGGCACGATGATGCGCATGAACATCGACGACGGTGACATCTTCATCGGTGAGTTCGCGAACGGTGCGATCGGCTCGATCCAGACGAGCTTCGTGACGGTCGGGAATTATCCGGGCATCGAGGCGCGCGTGTACGGCAGCAAGGGCGCGCTGATCTGTCGCCTGGTGGAGGAGAATGGCATCTGCGAAACGCTCAAGGCGGCCAGCGCGGATCAGGTGGAATTCCGCGAGCTCGAGATTCCTGCGCGTTTCTATCCGCCAGGCGGCAATCGCGAGGAGTCGTGGCGTTCGCTCTTCTATGCGAACCTCGTCAGCTCGTTCATCACCGAGATCCTCAGCGACGGCCCCGAGAACGAAGGCAACTTCGACGACGGTGCGCATGTGCAGGAGCTGATCAACGCCGTCGAGTTGTCGTTCCGCCAGCGGAAGTGGATCACCATCCCGCTTGCTCCCGGAGTCGCGTCCTGAGCAAGTCACTGGAGCGCTACTTCGCGCAGTATTTCTCGCGCAACCCGGTCAACGCCACGTTCACCGGGTTGCACGCGCTGGACGACCGCCTGCCCGACTGGTCGCTCGCGGGCCGCACTCGCGAAGCCGCCGAGATGCGTCGCCTGCGTTCGGACCTGAACGATACCGCCAACCCGTCGATCGATCTGCTGCGCACGAGCAGCGTCGCGCTCGACGCGGAGTTGGCGCGTGCCAATCTCGACGTCCGGCTGGCCGAAAACGACAGCGCATTCTTCCACGCACGCAATCCGGCGTTGTGGACGGGCGAGGCGATCTTCTCGGTCGTGTCGTTGATGATCCGCGACTTCGCGCCCGTGGAGGATCGCATCCGCGCCATCATCGCCAGGCTCAATGCCATACCGCGTTTCCTGGCGGCGATGCCGGAGGCCATCACGGCACCCGTGCCGACGCAGTGGATGTCGCGAGCAGCGCGCGAGTGTGCGACGGCGCATGACTTCTTCGATCATGGCCTGCACGACTGGATGGAGGCGAACGGCGTGGCGCAGGAAACGGCCGACATCGTGCACGAAGCAGCGGAGCGCACACGTGACGCGTTCACCGTCACGGCGGCCGCGCTGGCCGCCCTGCCCTCGTCCGACACGGGCTACGCGGTCGGCGCCGAGACATTCGAGCTGCTGTTGCGTCGCGGACATTTCTGCACGACCGACGCACATGTCCTGCTCGATCGCGCCCTGGCTGAACTGCCGCTCGCGCAGGACACGCTCGCCGCACTGACTGCCGCGTCGTCGTATGGATCCTGGCCCGCCGTGCAAGCGGCGATGGCCGCCGATCATCCGTCGGTCGACGAATATTACACGACGTTCCAGCGCCGCTGGGACGATTGCCATCGCATCGTCAACGCACGTGATGCCGTGACGTGGGGCGAGTGGCCGATCCGCTACGTGCCGATTCCTGCGTGGGCACAACCGTACGCACCGCAGCTGTACTGGCTGTTCTATCGGTCGCCGGCGCCATTCGATCCATACGATGTGTACGAGTACGTGGTCTCGCCGATCGATGACTCGATGACGGTCGAGGAGCAGGAGAAGAAGCTTCGCGCGTGGAACCACGGCACGATCACGCTCAATCACGTCGTGCATCACGGCGCTGTCGGCCATCACGTGCAGAACTGGCATGCGCGCTATCGGTCGTCGTCACGGATCGGGCGCATTGCCGCCACCGATTGTGCGAGCCGCATCGCGATGTTCCTCGGTGGATCCATGGCCGAGGGCTGGGCCTGTTACGCCACGCAGCTGATGGAGGAGCTGGGCATGTTCACGCCGCTCGAACAGCTGTCCGAGCAACACACGCGTGTGCGCATGCTGGCACGGGCCATCGTGGACATCCGCCTGCATCACGGCCTCTGCACCTTCGCCGAGGCGGTGCAATACTATCAGGACGTGGTCGGAATGCCGCTGGACGTGGCGACTGCCGAGACGACCAAGAATTCGATGTTCCCGTGTACGGCACTGATGTACTGGTTGGGGACGAGCCGCGTCCTGGCGTTGCGCGAGCAGGTGAAATCGTCGCGAGGATCGGCGTTCGTGCTGCGCGAATTCCACGACGAGTTGCTGAGCCGCGGCGCGATTCCCGTGTCGCTGGTGGCCACACTGATGACAGAGCGTGCCATGACCGCGCACGAATTGAAGGAGACTGTGGCGTGACGCGGAAACTCCTGGAGCGAACGCTCCTGCTGTCGGCGCTGGCGCTGGCGGCCTGTGGCAAGGGCGACAAGTCGCGCGCGTCCGGTGCGGCGTCCGACCTGCTCACGATCGGCTACGATCGCGAGCCGGACACGATGAATCGCTACGCCACGCACATCCTCGAGGACATCGAGAGCTGTGTCGTGGAGGGCCTCGTCACGAATGACGAGAAGATGAACATCATCCCGGTGCTCGCGCTGGAAGTGCCGACGATCGCCAATGGCGACGTCACCCTGCGCACGGACGGCGGCATGGATGTGACGTGGAAGCTTCGGCCAGGGGTGAAGTGGCATGACGGCGTGGCACACACGTCGGCCGATGTGAAGTTCACCGTCGATGCGATCAACAAGGGTGACTGGAAGCCGGAGAGCGTCGACGGCTTCGATCGCATCACGTCGGTGGACACGCCGGATTCGCTGACGGCAGTCGTGCACTACAAGGAAGTGTACGCGCCGTATCGACTGCAGTTCGTGCGCGGCACGCTGCCCAAGCACATTCTCGACGGCAAGAACATCGATGCGGCAGCCGGATACAATCGCAATCCGCTTGGCACCGGTCCATACCACGTCGTCGAGTGGAAGACCGGCGAATACATCCTGCTCGAAGCGGTGCCGAACTACTGGCGTGGTGCCGAGTTCCCGAAGATCAAGCGCCTCCTGTTCAAGTTCCTTCCCAACACCACGACTCGCATCAACCAGCTCAAGTCCGGCGAAGTGCAGCTGGTGGCCCTCGTGCCGTGGGACAAGGTACGCGAGCTGCGTGGGCTGCCGGCGGTGAGACTGAACACGGTCGTCGGCAACGGCTATGAACATGTGTCGCTGAACCAGAAACACTTCACACCGTTCGCGGATGTGACCGTGCGTCGCGCCATGGCGCACGCGATCGATCGCGACCTGATCGTCAACACACTGCTCGACAGCCTCGTGACCGTGGTGAACGGCCCGATCCAGCCGCTCAGCAGCGCGTACGAGAAGGACGTGCCCAGCTACCCGTACGATCCGGCGCGTGCCCGAGCGATGCTCGATTCGGCGGGATGGAAGGTCGGGGCCGACGGAATTCGCGCCAGGGATGGCAAGCCGCTCTCGTTCACGATGATCACGCAGTCCGGATTCGCGATCCGCGAGAATGTCTCGCAGACGCTGCAGAAGGCGTTTCGCGACGTCGGCATCGACACGAAGATCCGTCTCATCGACGGTACATCCATCAGCAGTGTCTGGTTCAAGGGCGACTTCGACGCGATGCTGCACTGGTGGCAGTCGGGTGCGGATCCGGAGATCACGCTGTTCTTCGCATCCGATCGGATGCCCCCGGCCGGGCGCAACGTGAACTACTTCAAGGATGATTCGCTGACCACGTTGCTGTATGCCTCGGATCGTGAAGCCGACGAGACGAAGCGCATCGAGTTGCTGAAGCAGGCGCAACGTCGCGTCGCGTCGCTGGTGCCGGAGCTCCCGCTGTACAACACGTCGAAAGTCGATGCCGTGCCGACACGACTGCAGGGATTCACCGGCAACCCCGCCAACGCCGGACCGTTCTGGAACGTGTGGCAGTGGCAGCTGACGGCGAAGTAGCACGCACGACACGATGAGCGGGATCGTGTCGTGATCCGCTTCATCGTGCGGCGCATCGTGCAGAGTGTGCCGCTGCTGCTCGTGATCTCGCTGCTCATCTTCGCGTTGATTCACGCGGCGCCGGGCGGGCCGCTGTCCACGTATCTCGAGAATCCGAACGTACGTCCCGAGGATATCGAGCGCCTGCGGAAGGCGATGGGCCTCGATCGACCGCTGGGAATTCAGTACCTGTCCTGGCTTGGCGCCTTCGTGCGCGGTGACTGGGGTTTCAGTTACGCCGACGGTCGTCCCGTGCTCGATCGGCTCGTCGAGCGGATTCCCGCGACGCTCGAACTGGTCGGCGTGGCGTGCGTCATGGCGCTGATCGCCGCGCTCCCCGCCGGCATCCTGTCGGCCATCAATCGTCCGTTCGACAAGGTCAGCTCGGTGGTCGCCGTAGCCGGCATTTCGCTGCCGGTCTTCTGGTTCGGGTTGTTGCTGCAGCTGGTGTTCGCCGGCGCACTCGGCTGGTTGCCGTCGTCGGGTCGGGAGTCGTTCGACGGCGGTGACTTGGCGGACAAGCTTGGGCACCTGATCCTGCCGGCGACCGTGCTCGCCGCCGCGCTGTCGGCCGCATGGTCGCGCTACCTGCGTCGTGCGATGCGCGATACGGTCGCGCGCCCCTTCATGCGCGCGGCACGATCCCGCGGACTGAGTGAACGCACGTTGCTGCTGCATCACGCACTGCCGAATGCACTGCCCACGTTCGTCACGGTGGTGTTGCTCGACGTGTCGATGATGGCGTCCGGCGCCGTGGTGACCGAAAGCATCTTCGCGTGGCCCGGCATCGGCAGCCTGTTCACCGAAGCGCTTGCGAAGCGTGACTACGCGGTGCTGATGGCGTTCCTGATGTGTGGGTCGGTGGCGGTGATGGTGCTCAATCTGGTCGCGGACCTGGCGGTGCACTCGCTCGATCCACGCACGCGGGACGCGGCATGAGTGGCGCCGTGGCCATGTCGGGAGGCCGTGCGGAAACGAATCGTGCGCCACTCGTCGCCGCCCTGCTGCTCGCCACGTTGCTCGTCGGCGCCGCGCTCGCACCGACGCTGGCGCCGTATGCGATGGACGCGCTCGATCTCGCGAATCGACGCGCGGCGCCGTCGTCGGTGCATTGGTTCGGCACCGATGAACTGGGACGCGACCTGCTGACGCGCGTGTTGTTCGGTGCGCGGGTGTCGCTCGCGATCGGGCTCGTGTCCGCGCTGGTCAGCGCTGCGATCGGCGCGGCCGTCGGCGCGATCGCCGGATATGCGGGACGAATCACCGATGACATCCTGATGCGCGTGACGGATGCGATGCTCGCGATTCCACGACTGCCACTGCTGATGATCACGGCCGCCGTGCTGCAGCCGAGTGTGCCGATGCTGGTATTGCTGGTCGGTCTCGCCGGATGGATGGAGACGGCGCGCGTGGTGCGTGCCGAAGTCTTGTCGCTGGCCGCGCGCGACTTCGTGAGCGCGGCGCGCGCGATGGGTGCGTCTCCGGTGCGCGTCGTGCTGCGCCAC
>JACMLX010000088.1 GCA_014379355.1 Gemmatimonadaceae bacterium | reverse complement strand
AGCGTCTCCGATCCGCCGCCGACATAAATCGTCCCCGACGTCGGCGTCGCATCGACATAGTTGCGGCCCACGGCAACACGCACATGATCGGTCTGCGTCAGGATGCCGTTGGTGGGATCGAACCCCTTCCATCCGACGTCGGGCAGGTAGACTTGCGCCCACGCATGCGACGCCTCGGACTGCCGATGGTTCTCATGTCGCGGACCCGTGTACACGTAGCCGCAGACATACCGCGCCGGCACACCGAGCAGCCGCGACATGCAGATGAACAGGTTGGTGAAATCCTGGCAGACGCCGTGCCGGTTCACGTAGACCTCGAACGGCGTCGTGTGCAATGTGGTCGTGCCCTGTCGATACGCGTATTCGCGGAAGATCGAATCGTTCATGTCGAGCAGCGTCTCCAGCAGGTCGGAGTCGTTGCGCTTCACGAAGCTCATCGCGTAGTCGAGCAGTTCGTTCAGCTCACTCTCCGGCAATTCGGGAGGCAGCAGGAACGGCTGCAGCACCTGCCGCTGCCAGGGCATCCACACCAGGGGAATCGTGGACCGGGCACGCAACGGGCGGAAGCCAAGTGGATCGGTATCGAGTAACTCCACCGTCGCACGTGACTCGATCGCGAGCTCGGAGTACGGCCGCTCGATCAGCAGCCGCTGCGCCCGATTACCGAACACGTCTTCATACTCGCGACCCGGTTCAGTCGTCAGTGACTCACCATCGACCGTGACGTGCACCGCATGCCGAAGCACATGCTGCAGGTGATCGTGCATCGGTGCCAGCCGCAGGCTGTGCGTGCTGCGCTCGACCGGCCGCTTGTAGCGGTACACCGTGCGATGACAGACATCGAGCTGTCGCGTCGGTGACACGCCCGGGCGCGGCCGCGACGACGACGTGAAGGCACCGGCGCGCATGGTGATGTCAGACGACAGCTCACCATCCGCGCCTGGCGGCGCCACCTCGACGCGCACCACACCCTGCCGGATCATGAGCAGGTGTCCCGGCGTGACCCGTCGCCAATCCGCATTCGGCATGCCGCTCACGGCCAGCGGATCCGACGACACCACGACACCCTTGCGACTCTTCGTTCCGCGTTGGGTGAGGTCGACGGTCAGATCTTCATCACCGAACGTCAGCGTGGTATACGGCGGCACGATCTCCCACACGAACACGTCACCCGCACCGCCGGCATCCGCGAACACCGCCAGGTCGTGACCATCGCTGAGGCAGGTCGTGAGGCTGCCCTGTCGATTCAGTTCCGCGAACCATCCGCGCAGGACTTCAGGATCACAATCGCCAAGACTGCGCCAGCCGCGATCGGCGATACGCTCGAGCAACTCACAGAAGATCTGCTCGGTATCCGTCGAGCCGACGGGTTCGAATCGCGCGCCGGGTCGTGGCAGCAGGCGCTCCGAGAGACTGCCGCCATGCGCGATGATCCAGTCGCGCGCACCCCAGCTGCGCGAGAAGGGCTGCGTGTTCGCGTCGGTGATCGGCCCCCACGTGGCGACCCGGATATGCAGCACGAACAACGATGACTCGAGATGCTCCCACGCCTTGATCAACTCGCTGCGAATGCTGCCATGCGGCGGTGTCGGTTCCTTGAGTACTGCGGCCGATGGCCCGCCACCGGGATAGAAGCCGATGCCCCAGCCATCCGGCGGACGACGGCCGGGTCGCAGGCAGTGCAGGTCGAAGGACGGCGCGAAGTCACCCTCGAACGACATCGCGAGATACTTAGGCATCGCACCACCCAGCCAACCACCCTGCCGACATCGACGTCACTGCGCTGACTCCATCGCGGATGCAACAAAGGCCTGACCGAGAACTTCGCGGCTCAAGCCGGTGCAGATCGCCGCAACCTCGTCGACGACATGCGTGAGCAATTCGTGAATATCACCGAGTGAGACATCTTCCGCACGCTCGCGCATCCAGCGATCCAGCGCCTGCAGCCGCGCCTGCGTCAGGCCGCCGGGCAGATCGGTCCGATCCGGCGGACGAATCACCGCGAACCGGCTGCGCGCCTCGCGAATGCAGTAGGCGATCGACTTCGGGAACAGCCCCTCGAACAGCAGGAACGCCGCCACCGCATCGCCCGTCGCGCGTCCGCGATTCTTCTTCGTGAACGGCTCGTACGCGGAACAGACCCGCAACAAGGAGAGCCACAGCGCCGTCTCGATCACCTGATGCGTCCGCTCGTGCAGCACGAGCGCGTGATGATGCACGTCGACCACGCGCGCGGTCTGCGAACCGCGCTCCAGCAGCATGCCCAGCCAGATGAAGTTGAGCGGCAGCTCATGCAGCATCGTCGAGCGGAGCAGTCCGCTGATCAACTGACATCCCTGCCGCAGCCGCTTGTAGAACGAATAACGCGCCGAGTGATACTCATCCCGCGCCACCTCGCTCCCGAGCCAGAGGTACATCTCGTTGATCGCCTCCCACACCTCGAGGCTGATCACTTCGCGGATCGAGCGGGCGTTCTCGCGCGCCGCCTCCACCGACGAGCGGATCGACGACAGGTTGTTCTCGTCCCACGACATGTAGAACTCGACCACATCACCGACGCGCTCATTCGAGAGCTGCGGGCCGAGGCGCGCCATGAATCGCGGCTCCTCGCCACTGACGATCACCACCGGGAGCCAGCATTGCTTCGCCTCGAGCTCCGCATCCATCGCGAGGTTGCGCGTCACGTACAACAACCGCGCGGTCGCCTCGGTGCGTTCGAGATAGCGACCAAACCAGAAGCAGCTGTCCGCCACGCGCGAGATCATGACACCTCCTTCTGCACCCACGTGTCCTTCGATCCGCCGCCCTGCGATGAGTTCACGACGTATGAGCCCTGCACCAGCGCGACGCGTGTCAGTCCGCCGGGCAGTACCCACGGCCCCTCGCGGCTGGTGAGGATGTACGGCCGCAGGTCCACGCGTCGCGGCTCCATGCAGCGGCGCTCGGCATCCCACGTTGGGCAGGTGGACAGTTCGATCCGCGGCTGCGCGATGTACTTGCGCGGATTGGCGATGATGCGGGAGCGGAAGTCATCGAGCTGCGCCCGCGTCGCCTGTGGTCCCATCAGCATGCCGTACCCGCCCGATTCGTCCACCGCCTTGACCACCAGTTCCGACAGGTGATCGACGACGTAGTTGCGATCATCGTCGCGCAGGCACACGTACGTCGGCACCTGATCCAGCAGCGGTTCTTCAGACAGGTAGTAGCGGATCATGTCCGGGACGAACGGATAGATCGCCTTGTCGTCGGCAACGCCGTTCCCTGGCGCGTTGGCGAGCGTCACGTTGCCGGCGGCCCACGCACGCATCAGTCCAGGCACACCCAGCATGGAATCGGGACGGAAGACTTCCGGATCGAGAAACGCCTCGTCGGTGCGTCGGTAGATCACGTCCACCGGCATGGGGCCACGCGTCGTGCGCATGAAGACGCGATCCTTGTCGACGAACAGATCGGGAGCCTCGACCAGCTCGATGCCCATCTGTCGCGCGAGGAAGCTGTGCTCGAAGTACGCGGAGTTGAACGCGCCTGGTGTGAGGACGACCACCGTCGACTCATCGGGATCACGCGGGGACACCGATCGCAGCGTCTCGCCAAGCCGCGACGGATAGTGATCGACGCGATGCACGGAAGCCTGTTCGAACAGGTGCGGGAAGATGCGCTTGGTGGCGAGGCGGTTCTCCACGACGTAACTCACGCCGGACGGCGTGCGCACGTTGTCCTCGAGCACACGGAACGCACCGGCGGGATCACGAATCAGGTCGATGCCCGCGATGTGCATGCGCACGCCGCCGGCCGGCCTGACACCGTGCACGATCGGCATGTACTCCTTCGCGCCGAGCACCAGCTCGCGCGGGATGACGTTGTCGGCGAGGATCTGTTGCTTGCCGTACACGTCATCGAGAAAGCAGCCGAGTGCGAGCACGCGCTGCACCAGCCCGAGTTCGAGCTTGTTCCAGTCGGGCGCGGCGACGATGCGCGGCACCAGGTCGAACGGAAACACCTTCTCCGTCCCGCGATTGTCGGCGTAGACCGAGAACGTCACGCCCTGATTCAGCATCGCCATCTCGGCGAGCGCCTGGCACTTCGCGAACTCGTCGGCCGACGACGCACCCAGTGAGCTGAGCACGCGGTCGAATCCTGCGCGCGGCACGCCGGCGCGCTCGAACAATTCGTCGTACGTGCCCGCAGTTGTCTGGTAGCGCTCGAACAGACTGGTCATCGGCATCACGCTCATGCAGGTGGGCGAGAGACAGCGGCGGACCTACGATGTGCACAACGTCGAGCGGTGCCGTCAGCGGAGGTCCGGCGCGACGGGTTCGAGTCGGTCCACCTGCATCGCGAACGCGACATGTCCTGCGGCGATGTCACTGGTGCCCTCTACCGGGGCGGCCTGCGGTGGCGACGACGTGCACGCGAGCGGCACGTGGCCGGCGCCGCAGAGCAGGCCACTCGTCGCATCGAGCCCGATCCAGCCGCCGCCCGGCACATACACCTCGGCCCACGCATGCAACGCGACGTCGTCGCTGGTCACCATCGCGGGTGTGCCGACGATCGAGGCTTCGTCGGCGAGCTGGATCAGGTAGCCGCTCACGAATCGCGCGGCGAGGCCCCGCGAGCGCAATGCGGCAATCAGCAGCACCGCGGAATCACGACAGCTGCCGCATCCTTCGAGCAGTGTCCGTTCGGGTGTCCAGATGCCGACTTCCTCGCGCACGACATACTGCGTGAGCTGATGCACGGCGGCGTTCAGCTGCATCATCAGATGGACGGTGTCGCCTTCCGTCGGCAGCGTGTCCAGGAACGCCGCGAGTCGCGCGCCGCCGCGCACCGACTCCTCATTGCGATCGAGGAAGGGGGCGAGATCGGGCCCGAGCTCGGGCGGATAGTGGAACGGTGCCGTCGCGCAGCGGGCATCGACCAGAAAATCGAAGGGATTGACGGGCGCGATGTCGCACGAGAACTCGACCGTCACGTCGAGGGCCTCGACCAGCACACCGGTGCGGTAGGTCAGTCGCGCGACGGCATTGCCGTACGGATCCTGGATCCAGCGCAGGTCACCGGTCGGCCTGATCGCAAGCTGGTAGGCCTCGATGTTCGCCCGGGTATGACTGGCCGGGCGCAACCGGATGAGGTGCGGGCCGAGCGTGGCTGGCGACGGAAACGCCCACGTGCTCTGGTGCCGGACGAGGAGTCGCATACTGCACCGTACGCGGACCGGGGTGGCGGGTCAACCGGTCGTCGTCTGGCCGCAGAACCCCCGCCCAGCGTTCGCTGGACGGGGAATCATACCGAGCGGACGTTTTTCACTAACCCTGACGCTACCACCCGTCACCGCTCGACGGACGGCGAACCTTCGCTGTCGCGCACTGATGCGGCTCTGTGGGACGACACGATGCCGATGGCACCGCAACACATCATCGCGCCTGCAACGATTCCAACGGACATGTCCACGCCATGCGGTCCGGCCAGCGCGCGGCCGGTGCCGTACACCAGTACGCCGAGACAGAACATCACGTGGTACAGCAATCCGCGCGGAGCACCGCCGCCCCTCGCCATGGCGCGGGCAATGAGCGCCAGCGCCACCACGGAACCAAGCGCGCCGAGTGCGGCGAGGGTTCGCGCTGTTGCATCTGCATTTGTCATGCTGACCAGCCTCGAAGTTGAAGGGCGAAACGAGCCGTTACGCATCAGATCAGGTCAAGCGCTTCTTCGGCTTCTGCGTCGCCGTGCCGCCCGACCCGGACGCCGAGCACGCTTCGACCGTATCGATGAGGTCCGCGGTCCAGACCGCCCATCCTGCGAGCCACGCGACTGCGGTTCCACCAAGCGTTGGTGGTGCAGCCGCAGCGACCGCTGGAGCAGTTGCAACGAGCCCGACGAAACCGGCGACTGACCGCACCGTTCCACTGAAACATCCACTCATGCTGTTCACGAGCCCTGAGACACAGGTGCTCGAGAGAAACGACGTCAAGCCCAGTTGGTCCGGCGTCTGGATGCGCGTCGTGTAGATGCTGCCATTGGCGTTGTAAAAAGTCGATGTGACACGAACGAGTTCCCACCCGCCGACCGCAGGCTCCCACAGGAGGGTCCGGCGTTCGCGGATCACCCCGTTGAGGTACGTCATTGTCGTCCTGACGGGAACAGCGGTCGAGGGCCTGACGCCGACATACTGCAGCGCATTGCCGACCGAGTCCGTGGCGAGTGTGGACCACCCCGCATACCACGGCGACGTCTGGTTCGTGAAGGTGCTCGTGACCAGGGTGGAACCGAACGCTGAAATCGCGCTGTCGGTCTGCACCAATCGACCGGGCGGTACGTCGGATGCATCCACTGGCGGCGAGACGGGATCACTCCCGCAGCCCGACAGCAACGCGACCACCATCAACACTCCGAACGCTGCGACATTTCGCCGTGCCGTGTTTCCGTGCATGCTCACTCCAGGGGTGGGTGACATCCTGCGAATAACTGCCTTGCGCCATAAGGCATATTCTGGATATCGACAACCTGGCAAGCACGCGCGTCAGCGATGCGTCATTCACGACATTGAACATCACGCTGCTTCTTGATGCGAAAAACTCGCACTGCTGGTACCGCGTGCGCCCGCGAAAATGTTGTGTAGCGGGCGCGAGACAGTCAGCGCGCCGCCACCCCCGCCACCCACCGAAACGTCCCCCACTCCAGCACCAGCGCGCCACGCCCCGCGCCACTCGGCACCACCGACATCGTGAACTTTTCCACTGGCACCGTCGCACTGTCCGTCTGCAACTTCACGCTGCCCAGATCGCGCGCACTCGAATACTCCGTGCCCCACTGGCCCGACTGACCGTTCACGATCAATTCCACGTTCGCGGCGCTGTGCGGCACCGTCCACAACGTGTATGTCCCGGCCGGCACGGCGAGTCCCTCGATGGCAATCGGCGCCGTCGTCGTGAATTGCGTGGCAGCATTCGCACCCGTCCGCCACACACGATCGAAGGTGATCACATTGCCGAGCAGGTTGCGACCGCGCGCCAGCGGCCTGCCGTAGTCGATGCTGATGTTCGCGCTGCCGATCGTGCCGCGCGCGGTATCGCGCACACTCAGTTGCGCCGCACCAGCCTTCTGCTCCGCGGCCGCGAACCGTGCACCTATGGCTGCAATGTCAGGAACGGTCGTGATGCGTCGCACGGCGACCTTGTACGTGCTGCGCGCGCCGGAATACGTCAGCATGCGGCCGGCACTGTCGATCGTCACATCACCGCTGCCCGACAACCAGTCGTGTCGCAGCACCACCGTATCACCAGCCGTCGGATGCACCCAGCCACCGTGCAGCACGAACCTCGGCCCGATATCGCGGTCGGGATAGAACTGCCGGAATGGAATGCTGTCCGTTCGCGGCTTCCCTGCGGCGGCCGACAATCGCATGGCCGACGCGATCTCCAGTTCGATCACGCTGTAGAGCATCTCGATGTGCGGCACCGTGAGCGCGCCACCGGTGCGGAAGTTCCGACGCGTGACACCGGCACTGTCGGTGATCGAGATCCGCACCGAATCCGGCGTGAACTCCGCCACCACCGTGCGTTCACGCTCTGCCGGCGTCCTGCCACTCGGCGTCCGCACCGTCATGACCATACCGGTCAGCTTACCATCATCCGCCAGATCGATGGCGGTTTGGCGCATTCGCACCAGCGGGAACCGGTCCACCGCCTCAGTCGTCAACTGGTGCGGTGAACGCGTCACCTGCTCCACCGACACGGTGTCGTTGCCAAGCGTCGCGACGAATCCGTACGACTCGGCGGGGCCGTCGTCCTTGCACGCAGCGATCACGAACACGAGCACGAGAAATCGCTTCATGAGTCGCCTCGCTGAGGAATTGGAGATCTGAAAAGACGTCCGGACGCGTCAGTCATGCGACGGCATCACGGCACCGGTGCGTTCCGTTCGATGTGTCGCTTCATGATCTGCAGCAGTTCCTGGTTCGTCCACGGCTGCCAGCCATGCGGCTTGAGTGGCCGGCCGTACTCAATCGTGCCTGCGAAATACGGTCCCTTGCCAGGCTCCTTCGTGCTTTCGAGAAATGTCTCGAACCGATAGACACCGAGGTTCAGGAAATAGTTGT
>JACMLX010000087.1 GCA_014379355.1 Gemmatimonadaceae bacterium | reverse complement strand
GCGATGGACTGCTCCAGAACACCGCCGCCCTTGCCAATGCGCGTCTGGCACATCACCGTACGCGCCGTGGAGTGATCGTGCGCTGGTCGCGCCACAGGCGCCGCCGCTCGCATTCGCCTCCCACGACCCTGCCATGCGTTTTCCTCGCTCACTTCCGCTCGCGGCGCTGCTCGCCGCCGTCACGCTGCCGCTGGCTGCGCAGGACACGCCAACCGAACGCGACGCGGCACGCGACGTGATCCAGAAACTGGGTGTGCTTCAACGCACCGTGGACGTGGCCGGATGGACGACGCGTCTCGCCGCACCTGACGCTGCGCGCGATCGCGTCGCAGCGCGTGCCAAGGCATTGATGGACAGTGAATTGCTGGCGATGTCGGACGACATCACGCGGCATCCCGAGATCGGCTTCAAGGAAGAGCGGTCGGTGAAGATTCTCACCGATTGGCTCACCGCACACGACTTCGACGTGACACTGGGCTCAGGAGGGTTTGCGACGGCGTTCACTGCGCGCAGCAGGAAAGCCACCGGCGGTCCGCAGCTCGGCATCGTCGTCGAGTACGACGCGTTGCGCGGTACGAAGGGTGACTTCCACGGCGATCAGCACTCCGCGCAGGGACCCGTCGGTCTGGCAGCCGCCGTCGCGATGGCCGAATGGCTCGTGGTCACGAAAACGCCGGGGACGGTGATCGTGGTCGGAGCGCCCGCGGAGGAGATGATGCCGCCGCCCGCAAAGACGGTGATGCACACGCAGGGCGTCTTCAATGGTCTCGACATCGTGGTGCGCAGTCACTCGAGCATCGCCACCACGCGAGCAGCACCCGGTTTCGGCAGCTGCTGCCTGAACATCGATGGCGTGAAGTTCACGTTCTCCGGTGCACCGGCGCACCAGATGACGCCATGGGATGGACGCAACGCGCTCACGGCCGTGCGGCACCTCTTCGACAACATCGACGCGCTGCGCGGCACGTTCCGTCCCGAGGCGCGCATCCAGGGCATCATCGTCGAAGGCGGCAAGGCGCCGAACGTCGTACCCGATCGCGCGGTCGCGGACTTCTACATTCGGTATCCCGATGCGGTCTACCTGGCCCAGATGCGTCAGATGATCGATGCCGCCGCACAGGCCGCCGCATTGGCGACAGGCACAAAGGTGAAGATCGAGACCTACGGATCGATGCGTGACGGCATTTCACTCGGTACGCTCAACGAGGCGGCCTTCGCGCACGTGAAGCGGTACGGTGGCGGAAAAGTGCTGGAGACCGCCGGCAAGCCGCAGGGATGGGAGGAAACCGGTAGCGTGTCACGGGACATTCCGGGCGTCGGCATCAGCGGCTGGACCTCCAACGGCGGTTTCCACACGTACGAGATGGAGGCCGATGCACTTGGACCGGTCGGTCACGCGGGCTTCGTGGTGGATGCGCAGGCGATGACTGCCCTGCTCTACGATTTCGCGAGCAAGCCGGCCTTTCGCGCGGCCGTGAAGCAGGAGTTCGAAGGGCTCAAGCTGCTGTACTCCGAATATCAGGGCGCGCTCGGACAGGCGTACACGTTGCCGGTGGTGAAGGAGCCGTAGGACGCGATTCGGATGGCGATGATCGCGCGCGACGCGATTCCGCAGACAGCCGGTCGTTTGCACGTACGAGAAGCAGCGGCGAGAACGGGGTTCGATCACTCGCGTCCCTTTCGCGATGACATCTCAACCGTACGAAGATCCGCAGCGCCTTAAGACACTGCCACCGGAAGTGCGCGTGGTGGTCCTGCTGTTCGTCATCGATCTGTGCCTCGCGCTCTGGTTCACGCTCAACTGGCCGCCGGGCATGGCCTTCGTCGTCAGCCAGGTGCCGACCCTGGGCGTGGCGAGCATGATGTGGGGGCTCCTGCCTCGCGAACGCACGTCGTCGCTGTCTGATTGGATTGCGACGGTGCTGCAACATCGCTTGATGTCCGCCGCGCTCGTGTTGCTGTTCGGCGGACTGACGCTGCTGAGCTGTCTCGTGAACACGGTCGTGGTGCGTGGCGATCCGTTGAGCCCGGAATGGGTCTATCGATATGACGGTCTCGATGAACTCGCTCATGGTGCCGCAGCAATTCCAGCCGACTCGCTGCGGCTTCGACGCGGAAGCGGGCCGCTCTATTTCCGCGTGTGGATGTGGCCCTGGGGACGACCGGTGTGGTTCCAGTCGACCACGCGACTCATCAACCAGGCTCAGCACATCGTGCCGTGGAAACCGACGCAGCTGTCGCTGGATGATGACTTCGGTATGCCTGTCACGATCGCCGTGCTGCCGGGGCTCGAAGCGATGAGACTGGATTCTGTCCAGGTGCTGGTCACCGGACGCACGCTCGCCGATACACTCGCGACCGGAATGCTTCCGACTGGTGGTGGCGCACTGCTGCTGTCGTTCGGCGGTGGGATCGTGTCGGCGAAGGCAGCCGAGGCGTGGCGCAGCACGGCGGACTCACTGCGATCGGATGGGCTCGACTCCGCCTTCACGGACCAGCTCGCAGTGACGTGGCGAAACGGGATGAGAGGCGCGCGCACATGGCGCCGTTTACAGCTCAACGATACGGTTCACGTACGAGTATCCGCCGCACATCGCGAAGCCGCCGTCCACGAGGTTCCGATTGCAGACTCGCTCACGCGTTTTCTCGTGCTGCGCTGATCGACGTCGCGTCACGTCGCGTCGATTTGCGCAATGCGCCGCCGCGCTGGTCGTGCTGCTTGCGCCGAGTGCCGCGTACGCGCGTCATCGCGGCGCACCGGTCCGACCGCGCGCGGTGGTGCGCGTGGAAATCACGTCGCGCCTCTATCGTACGCGACTCGATGGTGATGCCACGCGTTGCGGTGTCACCTGTCAATCGCTCGAAGCCCTGCTGACGAGCGACGCAAGGGCGTTGTTCGATGCGCGCTACCGCTTCGTCGACTGGCGAGGCACGGGCGAACGTACCGCCGACACCGTCGTGCTGCGCATTCGCGAGAAGCCGAGCGGCGGACATGTCGAAATCATCGTGGCACTCCTCGGCAAGACGCGCGCGATCTCGTCCGACTCCGTGGTGTCGTTCTTCGATGATTTCTTCGAGGCGCAGAAACGCGATCGGTCGTACTGGGCGACGAGCAGGCTGCAACGCACCTTTGCCGACATGATCGGCGCACGACTGGATGCGAACGCCGCACGCATCATTCCCACGGTGATCGGTCAGCTGCCGCTCGCTGCTGCAGTCAATCTTCCCGTTTCCGACTCGAGCTCGCGGGTGGACGTCTCAGCGGACTCGCTCCGGGCAGCCACATCACCGCCGGTGTCGTTCCTGGTGCGCGTCGGCATCGAGGAGCGTGTGCAAGGCACGGTCGTCAAGCGCCAGGGTGAGCTCAAGCTGATCAACTGCGCCGAGGGTGCCGGCAACGGGCAGAGGCGATACGTCTGTCGACGCATGGAGTTCAGTGTCACCTCGCCGATGCGTGAAGTGGCGGACTTCTTCGCGATGAGTGCGCGCGGCGCTCGCATCACCAAGGAATCGGTCCACATCTACCTCTACGCCAGCAGCACACGCGCCGTCACCGCTGATGGTATCGTCGCGGCCGGAGACGATCCGTGATACTGGCGCGCGCGCGCGACCCGCTCATGAGAGCGTGCTGCCTGCTTGCTGCGCTGGTCGCCAGCACGCACGGCGCGGACGCGCAGCAAGTCGCCGTCGCACCCCGCGTGCGAATGACCATCCAGCAGGCTCGCGTGCATCTCGATGCGGGCAACGCGCAGGCAGCGGCGGCGCAGTATGACTCCGTCGTCGTCGACCTGAGAACCGTTGCCGACTCGCCAGAGCGTTCGCGCCTGCTCGCCAGTGCGCTGTTCGGCCGCGCGAGCGCGCACCAGCAGCAGATCGCGGGTGATCCTGACAGCGGCGCAACGCGTGTCGCGCTGCAACAGCAGGCAGTCGCCGACTATCAGGAGGCCGAGCAGCTCGATTCCACGCGCTTTGCCGGCGCGGCGCCGAACAACATCGGCATCGTACTCCGCGACGCAGGTCGGCATCGCGAAGCATTGACGGCGTTCCAGCGGGCCACGCGCTCCCGACATGCAGCGCGCGCGGTGTTCTTCGTGCACGCCGCTGGCGAATACGTCACACTTGGTTTCCCCGACAGCGCCATCGCGGCGTACCGTGCCGCGCTGCGCATCGACTCGACACTCACGACGGCGCGCGGCGGGCTGCTCGAGACCATGCTTGCGGCGTATCCGCCCGACTCCATGATCACCGTCGCGACACGTTGGAGCGTCAATCCGACCCACGGTGTGATGGTGACGGATGCACTGTACCGATTGTTGCAGACGCGCAGTCGCGCCGCAGGGCTGCCAGATACGGCGCTCAGCCTGCTCGTCGTGAATTTCGCGACGATGGGTCTCGGCCCGGCGGATCTGCTGCGCGATCACGAATCGCGATTGATCGCCGCCGCGCCGTGCGACTCGACGCTGGCTCCAGACCGACGTGGAGCCAATGGTGCGATGCTGCCACCCTCACCGCTCTGCGCCCCCGTTCGCGAGTTGCTGCAGCTGGCGCGCGCGGCCGATACGCGATATCCGCGCACATTCAACCGCAAGTTCGCCGGGACAGCGTGGTGGACGTCCAGTGTCGATCGGCTGGCCGTCTGGAGCATGCTGCTGCGATCCTTTGCGGCGCACTACGACGGCAACGGACATCGCCGGCTGGCGGTGGCGTACTACGAGGCGGCACTGGCACGACCGTGGACGAACGGCCCGCCACCGCCATGGATGGATATCGAATCCATCGCACCGATGGCGATGCTCTACGGGCAATCCGCCGCCGACAAGCGCGAGCTGGACGACCTCTTGAACGGTGTGTTCCTCGGCAAGTCCGTCGCGTACCAGCAGGACGATGTGGCGAAGCTGCGACGCATGCATACGGCTCTGGCCGCATTCTTCGTGGCGCGGAACGAATGGGTCGGGGGAGCGCGCGGCGCACTGTTTCAGCTGGAACGTATGCACAGCATGACGACGCGTCTCAACGCATCGAGACCGGCGAACGACGGGCTCGTCGATCCACCTGATCTGCTGAATGAATTGCGTCTCGCGTTGTGCCGCGTCGGGCGAACGGCGGATGCTGAAAAGGTCTTTCCGCAGGTCGTCGCTGGGTATCAGCGGATGGATCGGGCCGCGGGTGCGCCGAATTCCGTGTGTGACGGCGCGGCGGAAGCCCGCCTGCCTCGCGACTCGTGACCTGATGCGTCTCCCTGCCCCGCTCCGCTCCGTGCTCCTCGCCGGCGTCGCGTGTGCCTGCGCACAACTCGGCGGCACGTCAGCATCGCCGGGTGACACCAGCATTACGGCCGGACTGCCTGACAGCGTGCGACGCGACATCGCGTCGATGATGCGCGCCGTCACACCGCTCGCTGATCCCGCCGCGGCCGACCGGGTCGGATACCCCGCGACGATGGGTGCATGCGCCGCCGATTCCGCCGCGGGCGCCATGGGCCATCACCTCGTCAATCGTCCATTGTTCGACGACAAACTGGACATCGAACACCCGGAGATGCTGGTTTTCGCACCCCTCGGCGGCGGCAAGGTGCAGCTCGTCGCGGTGGAATACGTGGTGCCGTATCGATTCGTGCCCCGTGACGCAACGCCACCGCGCCTGTTCGGCCAGGATTTGAAGCACTATGACAAATTCAACTACTGGGAAATTCACGTCTGGGCGTGGAAGAGGAATCCGTCCGGAATTTTCGCCGACTGGAATCCGGATGTGACGTGTCCGGCGACGTGAACCTGCGCCGACGCGCCAGCGGAGCACGACACGCCTGACCGCACCGCCAATCACATCCGCTTCAGGTAGTCGATGCTCCGCTTGAGTGCGATATCCGGATTCGCCACCATGTCCTGCTCGACGAAGAAGTGCTTCACGCCGGACGCCTGCGCCTGCGAGATGATCGAGCGGAGATCCATCACACCGTCTCCGGCCGTGGTCATATAGGGGAACAGCTCGATCCACTGGCTCGAATTGCCACCGTCGCCGGAGAACTGCCGCTTCTCCTTCATGTCCTTCACATGCAGCATCTGATACCGGCCGGGGTGCGCCTTGAGCAGCTCCACCGGATTCGCACCACCTGCGACGGTCCAGTAGATGTCCATTTCGAAGAACACGAGGTTCGGATCGGTACGCTCGAGCAGCACATGCAGCGGGATCTGCCCCTCCATCGGCTGCAGGCCGTACCCATGGTTGTGATACGCGAACTTCAGTCCATTCTTCTGCGCCGATTCACCGAGGCGATTCATCTCGTCGGCCATTTTCTTGTAGGCATCGAGATTCGTGCGCAGTGCGTCAGGAATCGCCGGCAGTCCGACATATGTGAATCCGACCGTCCGACCGGCCTCTCCGAGTCGATCCATGCCGGTCTGCATCGTCGCGAGATCGGTGTGCACCGAGGGCGCCTTGATCTGATTCTCGTCCAGAATCGAACGCACCTGCGACGCGCTCAGCCCGAAGAATCCGCTGCCACTGAACCCCAGCTGCGGCGTGACGGCCGCCCAGCCCTTGATCGCTTCCGGCGCGCTGAACGAGAACGGCCCGTACAGCTCCACTTCGCGGTAGCCCATCTGTGAGAGCATGGCGATGCCACCGCGGAAATCGCGTTCGAGCAGCTTGGGTACCGAGAAGAGCTGCACACCGATCGGGTTGATGGGTGCAGCGCGCCTGGTGAGGTCCACGCGCAACAGCCCTGCCGCGGTCGCGGCGGCCGACGAAAGAACGAACTGACGACGATCCATGGGTGCTCCATGCGAAGGGAAGGCTGCGCCGAGTCAACGCGAAACAAGCGGACAGGGCATGGGATCTGTCAACGCGACGGGCGTCCGCAACGCGCCGCAGTCACACCAGGCACGGCCGGCACGCCGGCCTCGACTCCCGGCTCAGCGTGTCGCCAGTCGCACCGTCACGAATACCGATCGCGGCGGCAGGATGAAGTAGTTCGGCACGCCGTCCACCGCGTATCCGCTGCCATATCGCATCGAGTTGCCGAGGTTGGTGGCCCGCACGCTGACGTCGTTGCTGCGGAACGGCACGCGCAGCAGTGCGTCGAGCACTACGAACGACGGCAGCGTCAGCGCGCGGTCGCCATCGTTGCGCAGATGACTCTGCCCCTGGTATCGCGCTTCGACTCCGAGATCGAGCCAGCGTGTCGCACGCCAATCGGCACGTTGCGTGGCGGTCACTGACGGTGTGAGCAGCGGCGGCACATTCCGGCGCACGACCGGTGACGTGCCGCTGGAATCGACATACGAGCGGATGCGATTGTGGCTCAGCGAACCGACCGTCGTCAGCGTCAGCGATGGAGACGGACGCCAGCGCAGATCGAGTTCCACACCCTGCCGGACACTCGCACCGACATTGCTCCGCAGCTCGGCACCCAGCGAAGACAGCGCTCCGATACGCGCGATTTCATTGCGGAAATCCATGCGGAAGACATTCAGCTCCAGCTGCACGTCGGCGCCGCGCCAGCGGACGCCGGTTTCCGTGCTCGTGACGCGCTCCGGCTCGACGCGTCGAAGTCCGCCCAGATCGTCGAGCGTGGCGCGCGACACATTGTCATTCCCAGCCAGCAGGTCGCTGCGCGTCGGCTCACGCGTCGTGCGCCCGATCGAGGCGAACACGTTCGTCGATGGAAACACGGCCCACGTTGCGCCGACTTTCGGATTGATGAACGTCCACGAGATCGATGGCTCGACCGAGCCGAATCCGCCGGCGCTGTCGGGCGTGTACCGGAAGACGGCGTGGCGCACCTGCAGGTCGGCGAAATACGTGATCGGTCCCCGCACCAGTGAGACCTTGGTGAACGCGCTCACGTCCCGCTTGTGACCGGTATTCAGGTACGACGTGTTGACGAGATCGGGCTTGAAGTATTCAGCGTGATCGCGCGAGTAGATGTTCGCATTCACGCCCGTACTCAGGCCAAGGACGCCGCGACGGACATTCATGGCGCTGGTGACGCCGTACCATGAAAAATCGAGTCCGTAGTTGCCGACCGTCGCACTGTCGAACCGCACGTCGTAGTTGCCGTTCGCCCCGATGCGATAGAGCGTCGTCGCGTACTGCACACCCGTTCCCAGTTGTCGCGTGTGCGAAAGCGCCACGAGATTCTGGCTGAACGCATCCAGTTCATCGGGTGACAGCGGATTGATGGCGCGATCACGACGCAGGTCGGCTTCCGGTACGGCGAGGTACGACAGGGTGTCACGCAACCGGCCGGCCAGCAGCATCAGCTTGACGAGGTCGCGTGTGCCAAGCCATCCGACTTGCGCGAGGCCTGAAATTCCGCGTACACCGGCGTGGTTGCGTGGACTGTTCGTGCGCAGTGCCGACAGTCGCACCGACGACGCGAAGCCAGCACGCAGCAGTCCCGTGTTCGCTTCCAGCATCACCCGCTGCGCACCGAACGATCCGGCCTGCATTTCAGCCGCCGCGAATCGCCGCACACCGAACACCGGCTTCGTCTCGAAGTTCACCGATCCGGCGAATGACGCCGTGCCGGTGCCCGTCGTACCCACACCGCGCTGCACCTGGACCGACTGCACACTCGCTGAGAGATCGGCGAGATTCGCGAAATAGAAGACCTGATCCTCCGGGTCGTTGAGCGGTATGCCATCGATCGAGAGATTGATGCGCGACTGGTCGATACCGCGCAGCCGCATGTAGCTGTAGCCCCAGTTCGTCCCCGATTCCGCGTGCGCCGTGAGCGACGGGGTGGTGCCCTGCAACATCAGCGGAATTTCCTGCGCGAAGCTGCGGCGCTGGACGGTGCGACTGTCGACGGTCGTCTGCGCCATCGGCGCGGTGCCGTTCGCGCGCACGGCACGCACGATGACGCCCTCGAGCGCGCCCGTCGCGCGAGCGGAATCCGGTCGAGTGATGTGTGTGGTGTCCCTGGGGCGCTGCGCAACGGCATTGCCGACTGCGAGGCCAAGCGCGGCGATTGCCGCAGCGGCGTGACGATTCATGCGTGACTCCCTACGCCGGTATGATCCGGATCAGGTTCGGCGGGACTCTCTCAGCCTCGCGCCAGATGCGGCACGGGGCACCCCGGTCTATGTGTCAGGAAAACTAACGACATTGCCGGGCCACAGCAGTGGTTGCCGTTCCGCTCGAGCGAATGCGTCGCCCAGGTGAGCGCCGTGATCGCGAACTCTCGTGGCGTCGCCATCCCCGCGTGACGTGCCAATCGAGGTGACTTGCCACGCGAGCGCAGTCGGCGCACCATAGGAATTCCTCCACAATCCGGGCCAGATACCGATGCCGACGCGCCAGCGCTTCGCGACCATCCTGCTGTTGACGAATTTCACGGTGGCCTTGCCCATGAGTGGGCAGCAGGAGGGTGCGCCAGCGGTTCAGGACCTGCTCGCGGCCGTCGGTCAATGCAGCACGACCGCGTCGTTCGAGCGATCCATTGCGGCCGGTACCACCGTCGCGCACCTGCCGCAGGTGTCACGTGGCGCGTGGTCGGATGAGTCGGCGTGCTGGCGCGCACTGGCATCGCGGGCCGCAAGGATTCCAGCGACGGGATTGAGTGCTGAAGAGCAGCTGACGGTGAGCGTGGTTCGGTGGGAAGCCGGGCTGCAGCAGGATCGGGCGGACCACTGGTGGGTCGACTTCTCGTCGATCACACCGTACGCATCACCACTCGGCTATCTCGCACGAACGATCGCCTCGTTCCCGATACGCTCCGCCGCCGACACGATCGTGCCGTTGCAATTGCTGCGGGAGGTGCCGGCGCTGATCGACAGCATTCGCGCGGGACTCGAACAACGTGCAGCGCGCGGCATTCGACTCTCGAAGGCAGCATTGCCGGCAAGCGTCATGTTGCTTCGCGGGTTCGCGGCACCGGCAGATGCCAATCCGTTTTCGATCGCGCCCTCACGCGCCACCGCACTGGATGGTGCGACACGCACCGCTTTCCTCGCGTCTGGTGCACGCATCGTGAGCGACGGCATCGTGCCGTCCATGGATCGGCTGGTCACGCTGCTGGCTGGCGACTACTCAGTACAGGCGCCTGACCGCGTCGGCTTGTCACAATATCCCGGCGGCGCGGCGTACTATGCCTGGCTGGTGCGCTGGCACACCACGCTCGGCACGACACCCGAGGCAGTGCACGCGATCGGTCTTGCCGAAGTCGCGCGCATCGAACGCGAGATGGCCGCGATTCGCGCGCACGTCGGCTTCCGCGGAACCAGGGCCCGGTTCCACGCACAGCTCGCGAAGGATCCGAGATTCTTCGCCTCCACGCCCGACGAAGTCGGTGCGCGCCTGATGCTGTACGCGAACCGGCTCGATCCTCTCCTCGATCGCGCCTTCTCCACCCGTCCGCGTGCGCGCGGCGATGTCCGTCGCTTGCCGGCAGCGCTCGAGCCGTCGATGACATTCGGGTACTACCAGGAACCGACCGTCGCCGACTCCATGGGACACTATCTGTACAACGGGACCAAGCTGTCGGAGCGCACATTGCTCACGGCCGCACCGCTGATCGCGCACGAACTCTGGCCCGGCCATCACTTCCAGATCGGCTTGATGCGCGAGAACACGGAACTGCCCGCGTACCGCAAGGGCTACTACACCGCATACGGCGAAGGCTGGGGCGATTATGCGTCGATCGTGGCCGGTGAACTCGGCCTGTACGCAGACCCCATGGACCACTACGGCCGACTGGCGATGGACATGTTCCTGTCGTGCCGGCTGGTTGTGGATACAGGAATGAATGCACTCGGGTGGAGTCGCGAGCGCGCCATGGCGTACATGCGCGATCATGTGCTGGAGTCCGACACGCAGATCGCCAGCGAGTCGCTGCGCTACAGCACCGACATTCCGGGTCAGGCGCTGGCGTACAAGATGGGCAGCAACGAGTTCGTGCGGCTGCGGACACGTGCGCAGATGGCGCTCGGCTCACGATACGACGTGCGTGACTACCACGATCAGGTGCTGCGCAGCGGCATGCTGCCGATGACCGTCCTTGGCGACAAGATCGACGCGTGGATCGCCGCAGGCCGGTAGCCAGTCTGCATCCGCTGCGTCGTATCAGGGAGCGGGGTTCTTCGCCCAGGAGCTGAGTGCGAGAATATCTGCCGGCGTGGTGCGGCAACAGCCGCCGATGATCGTCGCGCCGGCGTCGAACCAGATGTGTGACGCATCGGCAAGCAGCAGGCGGGCAGTATGCGATTCCCAGTGCCCTGCACCCGCCACGTACGTCTCGCCGGAGTTCGGATAGACGATGATCGGTTTGACCGTTGCAGCACGCGCCGCACGAATCAGGTCAGGCACGAAGTGCGGAGCCGTACAGTTGATCCCCACCGCGACGACCTGCGCATGCGCGCCGACGTCGGCGGCGATTTCGCCGAACGACTCGCCACTCGAGATGTGCGTCCCGCTGCGCGCCGAAAACGTGATCCACGCACGCGCGGTCGGATGTGCGTCGAGCAGTCGCATGTACGCGCGCGCCTCGATCGCACACGGCGTCGTTTCGCAGGCCAACAGGTCAGCGCCGCTCTCGGCGAGCACGCGAAATCGAGGTGCATGCCACGCTATCAGCGCATCTTCGTCGAGGGCATAGTCGCCGCGATACTCGGACCCGTCCGCGAGGAACGCGCCGTACGGGCCCACCGACGCAGCCACCAGTGGCTTCACTGCGCCGACGACGTTCGCCTGCGTCAGCCAGTGCGCATCGCGCGACTCGCACGCGATACGTACGGCGAGCTGCATCAGATCCGCGGCGGCAGAGGCGTCGATGCCACGACGCGCGAACCCCTCGAACGTGGCCTGGTATGTCGCAGTGATCGCCACGTCAGCGCCCGAGGCGAAATAGGCGTCGTGCACCGCTCGGATCAGCTCCGGCTGTTCGAGCAGCACCCGCGCCGACCACAGTGGGTCGTGCAGGTCGGCCCCGCGCGCTTCGAGTTCCGTCGCCAGCGCCCCGTCCACGATCGCGATGCCACGCTGAGCAATGAACGGCGCGAAGGGACTCTCGTGCGCCATGCGCGTCAAACCGGCGGCGGCGACCGCCACTTCTGCGTCCGCCGCCACACGAACCGCAGCAACAGCAGGCCACAGATCAGCGATGGCACTGACATGATCTGCACGCCCTGTATGCCGCTGCTGCCACCACCGAATGACGACGCCGTGAAGATGCCGCCGCACGCGGTCATGAACAGACCGAGCAGGCCTCCCACCAATAGCGCAATACCGACGAGAATGCGCGACATTGAAGAGTCAGGGTTGAGGAATCAGGATGCGTATCACACCGATGCGCGCTGCAGCTGGAACAACTGCTCGACCTCTGCTCGCCGCTCCTCGAGAATCGCACGCTGGTCGTCCCGGTACAGCAGGTTGAACGATTCGAACGGGATGATGTGACCATCCGGCTGCACGATGTGCACACAACTCTTTTTCATCGCGCGGACATCGAACGCCGTCGCATCCATGAACGCCATGATCAGCACGCGGAAGACGCTGTCGTAGCCCACCGTCGGAGGCGCCGCGACATTCGGCAGGCAGCAGAGCAGCGATGACAGGCGCAGCGCCTGCGACTCCGGTGAGTGGTTCGTTGCATAGAGCTTGAATACCTCATCCTTGAGCACCGGATCCTGCTCGAACACGATGGTGTTGCGATCACCCGCCAGCAGCACGTCGGGCCCGATGAATCGCGTCAGCGGCACGATGCCCGCGGCCGTCCGCAGCGCATACCCCATCGCCAGCGCGTCGGGGTTGCAGGGTACCGGTATCATGTCGTCGGGCTGGAAGATGGGACTCTGCTCGAGCAACAGCTGCCGCACTTCGGTGAGCGTCAATCGCCCCGTGGTCTGCTCCACGCCATCGATGCGGCCAGCGAACTGGATCGGCTGCAGCGTCACACCTCGCACACAGGCGTGTTGCGTCGCCCACTGCACCACGTCGCCGATTTCCGTCTCGTTCACGCCACGCGCCACGGTCATGACGAGCGTCGTCGACAACCCGACCCGGTCGAGTGCCGCGACGGCATCCTCGCGGATCCTGCGCAGGTCCGCTCCGCGCAACGTCATCAACGCGTCACGCTGCAGCGAGTCGAACTGCAGGTAGATTTCGAATCCCGGTGCGTACGTCGCCAGCCGCTCGGCGAACCCGGGCTCGGTCGCGATGCGGATGCCGTTCGTATTGAGCATCAAGTGCTTGATCGGCCGTCGCTTCGCGGCATCCAGGATGGCGAAGAAGTCGGGATGTGTTGTCGGCTCGCCGCCCGATATCTGCACCACGTCCGGTTCACCTTCATTGGCGACGACCGCGTCGAGCATCCGTTCGATGGTCGCCAGGTCGCGCCGCTCCGTGCGATGCGGACCACTGGCCGCGTAACACACGGGACAGGAGAGGTTGCAGTGATCCGTGATCTCGAGAATCGTGAGACAGGAGTGCTGCATGTGGTCCGGGCAGAGACCGCAGTCGTACGGACAGCCCCACGCCATTGGCGTATTGAACTTCTCAGGCATTTCGGGCGGCTTGATGTACACCTCACGCCCCATGCGCCAGAACGCGGCATCCGACGCCACCAGCACCTTGGTCTGCCCATGCGACGGACACCATTTGTACATCCACACTTGGTTGTCGCGGATCACCAGCTTGCCTTCGATACGACGCAGACACTCGTCACAGAGTGACACCACGTGATCGTAGTACAGATACGGCCGGACCTTCGGCATCAGTGTCTCAGGATGCGGGGAGAGCGATGGCGACCGCGCCCGTCGTACGTCTACGCAACAGAAGCCCGTACCATACGAGACCGAGCAGCGCCGCCCACTGGATCGCCGTCAGCCCGGCATGGAGTGCCACCGGTAACGTGCCCGGCGCCAGCGCGCCGAAAGGCGGCTTGAGAAACTCGAGGGCAAAACGCAGCACGCAATATCCGAGCAGCATCGCCGCGAACTGCGCTCCCGGATACTCACGCCATTGCGCGCGCACCACAAGCAGCAGCAGCGCCACGCCAAGCATCTCGTATGCCGCGACGGGATGCCGTCGGATGCCATCGCCATGATCCCACCCCCAGGGCGCCGCGGTGGGATTGCCGTACGTCTGGTCCCAGACTCCCGACAGCTGGCAGCCCAGACGTCCGATGATCAGGCCAGCGGCAATCGGCATCACCCACGCGTCGCCCGTGGCGAACGGCCACCTGATCGCGCGTTTCCCGATCTCCACGCCCAGTGTGCCGCCGAGAAATCCGCCCAGCACCGACTTGCCACCAAGCCACAGCGCCAGATCATGTCGCTCACGCAGTGCCGGCAGGTGTTCGAGCACATGCAGCAGCTTGCTGCCGAGTGCCGCACCGAAGACGGCGCAGCCGAGCAGCAGCCAGCGATCACGCGTGGGTGGTTGTACGGCGCTCGCCGATGCACGCCAGTACAATCGTGCAGCGACGAAATAGGCCAATGCCTCGAGCAGAAAATGTGTCATGTGTGACCACGCCAAGGCATCGCGACGCCACGGATAGAGGTCAGCGAAACCGCGCGCTTCGACCCATGCGCGTCGATCAGCGTGACCCCGCGCTGACGGCCACCATGTGACGCAACGTCTCCAGCATCGCCGCCACATCGATCGACTCCTGCTCGCTGATGCCCGTCCACGGTTTGCCTTGCACGAAATCCGCGAACGCCTCGGCCTCCGCGCGAAATCCGTTCACCGCCGCCACCGCGATCACTTCCGGCGTACTGCGATTCTCCCGGCCTCGCCGAAGCATGAGCACCGGTGGAACATCGACCGACGTATGGTTCGCATAGCTGGTCTCGATGACACCGTCATCGCCTGCGATGAGCGCCTGGCGGTGAATGGCAGCGGAGAAACTGCAGGAGGCCTGCGCAATCATGCCATCCGCGAACTGCAACGTGGCCGCGGCCGTCGAGTCCACGCCGGACGGATCCAGTGTGCCGATGGCCTGCATTGCCGTCGGTGCAGCACCAGCGAGCATGCGGATCAGGCTCAGGGGATACGAGCCAAGATCCATCAGTGCGCCTCCACCGAGCGCCGGATCGAGTCGGATGTCCGTCCGGCTCGTCATCATGAACGCGAACGTCGCCCAGACCATGCGCACCGTGCCGATCGCTCCACTCGCAATCAACTGCTGCAGCGCGAGCGTCTGCGGTTGCGCGCGATACGGAAATGCTTCCGCGAGCCGGACGTCGTTGCGGCGTGCGACGGCGTACATCAGCTCCGCCTCGACGCGTGAGACGGCCAGCGGCTTCTCGCACAACACGTGTTTGCCCGCGTCCATAGCCCTGATGGACCACACGCCGTGGAGGCCGTTCGGCAGCGGATTGTAGATCGCATCCACATCGCCGGATGCCAGCAGTGCGTCATACGTCGGGAACACGCGTGCCACGCCGCAGGACCGCGCGAACGCGTCCGCCCGCTCGCGGTCGCGGCTCGCCACCGCCACCACCTCGACCGCGACAGAATCGGCGACCCCTTCCACGAATTTGCGCGCGATGCGCGCCGCACCAAGAATTCCGATCCGCAGTGGGGACGTCGTCATGATCGAGGAAGGGGATTCGGTGAGGCCCGGGGATGAAGGCCAAAGGTACAAACAGCGAAGTCGTGTCGTGACCTTTCCGGGCCAGGCATGGTACGCCGGATGTCCCGACTCGCGAGATGCGTGTGCGTCGTTTCATGACTCCGTTGGTGTGCCTCATGTTCGCGTGCGCATCGCCGCTCGCGCCGGATGCGAACGGGCAATGGGGCAGCTCGCAGGCCGATCTCGTCCTCACGCGCACCGGCGGCACGCTCACGCTGCAATGCGGATCAGGGACCATCGACTCCACGTGGCAGTTGTCGGCAGCGGGCGACTTCACGGGGACCGGGATGACATTCGGAGGTGGCGGTCCGGATCCGATCGGTGGCAGGGTGCCGCAGCCGTCCCGGTATACGGGGCACATCGCAGGCAGTACCTTCATCCTCTCCGTGGTCGTGATCCAGTCGAACGCCACACTCGGTCCGTACCGGATGCGCCGCGGCGGACCGGCGGCCGGCCCAGTCTGCCTTTGACTCGACGCCTTCGCATGCCATGACCGACAGTCGCGCGCACTTCACACGTCTCGAGCAGCTGCCGAATGTCGGCAAGGCGACCGCCGGTGACTTTCGAGTGCTTGGCATCGACACACCACAGCAGATCATCGGCAAGGACCCCTACGAATTATATGCACGGCTGTGCGACATCACCGGCCAACGCCACGATCCCTGCGTGATCGATGTCTTCATCGCGGTGACACGATTCATGGCAGGCGAACCGTCGACGCCGTGGTGGGCGTACACCGAAGAGCGGAAGGCCACGGTCGCGGCGCGTCTCACCGCATCGACGCGCTGAATGGACTACTCCGACGAGCTGTGCGCCACGGTCACCGAACGTCGTGACTCGTTGCGGCGGATCAGCGACGATGCCGCCGCCATGCGCCCATCACCTGACGCGTGGTCCGCAAAGGAAATCATCGGACACCTCATCGATTCGGCATCGAACAACCATCAGCGCTTCGTTCGCGCCCGCTGGCAGGATGACCTGATCTTTCCCGGCTACGAGCAGGATGGCTGGGTGGCGGCGCAGCGATACAACGACCGGGACTGGCTCGAGCTTGTCGATTTTTGGGCCCTGTTCAATCGACATCTCGCGCACGTGATGGATAGTGTGCCTGACGAGGTCCGGCTCCGCCCGCACACGCGTCACAACCTGCACGAACGCGCATGGACCGTCGTGCCGGCCGGGCAGCCGACGACGCTCGACTACTTCATGCGTGACTATGTCGGGCATCTGCGTCATCACCTGCGACAGCTCGACGCATTGAACCTGCCTGTGCGCTGATTGGACGAACGTCGGACACCTCACGGACCGTCCATCGGCGCCGAGTTCAGTACACGACGCGAGTGCCTGCTTTCGCCCGCGTGGCCATGAGCACCAGGCCTGCGCCGATCAGCATGAAGGCGGCAATCACGTACAGGCCGACCGTCGCCTCGCCGGTCGCATCCTTGACCACACCGATCATGTACGGGCTCAGGAAGCCCGCCAGGTTCCCGATCGAGTTGATCGCAGCGATGCCGGCCGCCGCCGACGTGCCGCGCAGTGCCGCCGTCGGCAGCGTCCAGAAGAGCGCGATGTTCGACAACGCGCCGGCCATCGCGGCACTCATCGCGGCCAGCCCGATCACGAGCTGGGTGCCGAACAGCCCCGCAATCAGCAGGCCAGTCGCACCCAGCAGTGCGCCGCCGACGAGATGCCAGCGCCGCTCCTGAAAGCGATCGGAGCTCCAGCCCAGCACCACCATCACGATCGCCGCGACCGCTGACGGTATGCCGCTCAGCAGGCCGATGCGCGTCGCGTCCTGCACGCCCATGGTCCGGATGAGTTGCGGCAGCCAGAACGAAATGCCGTACAGGCCCATCACAAAACTGAAACTGATGGCGGCATAGAGCATGACGCGCGGGTCACGCAACGTCACGAAGACGCTCGCATGCTCCACGCCGCCCGCTTCGTGCTTCAGGCTCTGCAGCAGCCGCTGTCGTTCGTCCTGCGGAATCCATGTCGCAGCGTCGATCGAGTCCGGCAGGTACAGGTACGTCGCGATGCCCATGACCACCGACGGGATGCCTTCCAGCAGGAAGAGCCACTTCCACCCTGCCCACCCGCCCACGCCGGACATGCTGCCCAGGATCCATCCGGACAGCGGGCCACCGATCACACCGCTGATTGCGACGCCGGTGAGAAAGAGCGAGATGATCTGCGCCCGCCGCGACGCCGGATACCAGCGCGTCAGATAGAGGATGATCCCGGGAAAGAAGCCTGCCTCGGCGATGCCGAGCAGAAAGCGCAGCAGGTAGAACGACAGCGGGCCGGTGACGAACATCATGAGGATCGAGATCACACCCCACGTCACCATGATCCGCGCGATCCACACCCGCGCGCCGACGCGGTGCAGGATCAGGTTGCTCGGCACTTCGAACAGGAAATACCCGATGAAGAAGATGCCCGCGCCGGTGCCGTATGCGGTGTCGCTCATGCCAAGATCGGCGAGCATCTGCAGCTTCGCGAACCCGACATTGACGCGATCCAGATACGCCACCACGTAACACAGAAACAGGAACGGGATCAAGCGCAGGGTGACACGCCGATAGGCACGGCGATCGAGCGCGCTCTCTGCGGACGACGGTGCGATCGGCGTCGTGACCGACGCCATTCAGCCCTTCCAGATCGTGGACAACACGCGCGATGCGTTGCGACCGAGCACTGCGGCGATGTTCGTATCGCTGTAGCCCCGTCGAATCAACGCATCGGTCAGGTCGAACATGCGCTTCGGATGATCGAGGCCGGCGACGGTCAGCATCCGCTCACCCTTCGCATCGAAGTGCATCCGGTATCGATCGAAGTTCGGCGTCGCCGGCACGCTCATCGTCGAGCCGTTGACGGGATTCGGGTTGCCCACCACATCCATGTCGCTGCCGACGGCGACGTGCTCGATGCCGACCAGCTTCGCCACATGATCGAAGTGATCGATCACATGCTCGACCGTCACCGGCTCCGCTTCGCGCACCATCATGCGAAGGAACGGAATGCCCATCACGCCACCCGTCTTCGCCAGCTTCGTGATCATCTCGTCCGTCTTGCAGCGGAGATGTCCGGGCGCCAGCGCGCGACAACTCGCGTGTGAGAACACCACCGGCCTTCTGGCGGCATCGAGCGCGTCGAGCGTCGTCCGGTCTCCGCAATGCGAGACGTCCACGGCCATGCCGACGGTGTTCATCCGCGTCAGCACCTGCTGGCCGAACACCGTCAGGCCACCGTCATTCGTTTCGAGGAAGCCTGACCCGATCCGGTTCTGGTAGTTGTACGTGAGCTGCGACAGGCGCTGGCCGAGTCCCCAGAACAGGTCGACATCATCCACGGTGCGGAGGTGATCGGAATTCTGGAACGTGATCATGATCCCGATCCTGCCAGACTTCTTCACCGTGTCGAAGTCGTTCGCGTCATCGATGCGCACGAACCAGTCGGCATACTCCGCAATGAAGCCGTTCCAGTCGGCGAAGAAACGGATGCCGGTGTCGAAATCCGTCGGCCCGTGACCGAGGGCGATCACATTGTAGCCCGACGTGCGGTACATCTCGAAATCGGCCGGAGTCATCGAATGGGGCTTCGACAACCACAACGTGCTCTTGGGCGGCTTGTCCGTGTAGTCCGCGAACCGGAACTGGTTCAGCAGGTCCAGCACCAGCGACTCCTGCACGAGCCGGATCGCACGCGCCGAATATTCCTGCGGATGGTCAGGCGCAAGCCGATACCGTCCGCGCAGAATTGCCGGCGCCCACACGGCTCCTGCGACCACGCGTTGCAGTGCTGCACGACGGGACAGCGAAACCGGCGGCGGGTCGACGGCATCGGGCATCAGCGAATCCGGTGGAGGGAGACAGCGGCTGGCCAACGCTGCATCGTATCGCGCGATCGGGTACGTGCAAGGCGTTGGTGGTGCGCGGTCCTCGCGGTGACAGCAAGCGACAGTTCGTCTCTCGACACCGACTGGCGAGCGAGTGCGGCGACTCGCCAGATTTCGGCATGCATTCGGCGTCGCGGGTCACGATCGTCAATGTCGGCTATCGCTCCACCAATTTCTGGGTGATCAGCGCGGGCACGTCGCGGCTGCTTCTCGACCTCGGATGGCCAGGCAGCATGGACACGATGCGCACGAATCTCTCGCGCATGGATGTGCCACTGCAGCAGATCCACTCCGGCCTCGCGACGCACTATCACATCGATCACGCCGGCCTGGCGCAGGACCTGAAACGCGCCGGTATGCGGTTGCTGGTGGTGGATCTGCAGGTGCCATGGATTTCGCGGATGGCTGACCACATCAAGCCGACCGATCACTTCACGCCGATCACGCTGCACGACAATCACGTCGTCACGCTGGCCGAGAGTCGCGCGGCACTCGCAGCGATCGGCATCGACGGTCAGATCCTGCCCACGCCGGGGCATTCGCCTGACAGTGTATCCCTGTTGCTGGATACGGGCGAGGTATTCACCGGTGATCTCACGCACCCGATGTTCGCCACCGACGACACGGTGGACGAGGTGACCGCGAGTTGGGACCGGCTGGCGGCGCACGGCGCAACGACGGTGTATCCAGGGCACGGACCGACGCGGATGCTTTGAGTGTTCGACACCGATCGCGGCGCGGAGTGCAGCCACGCCGAGCATGCCCGAGCGCGTCGCAAACATGCGTGTTCGGGTGACTGCGATAGTGCTGCGTCGTCCCAAAGTGAATGGGCCAGTGTGGACGCTCTGTGAGGGCAGGCGTCCCGCCGGTCACAATCGGGAGTCAACACGATGCAGCGTATACACTTGGGTCGCATTGCCGGCGCAGTCGCGGCGATCACGATCCTGGCCGGGCTGGCAAGGCACGACGCGGTCGCGCTGATGGCCGCTGAAGCGACGCAACCCGACCTCTCCCTGCACGATGGACAGGTCAGCGTCGACCTCGAAAGCGCCGGCATCACCGCGATCCTGGATACCGAAAGCGGCCGTGCATCGACCGCGGCGTTCACGACCGGTTGCGCCTATGATCACCGATTGCAGCAGCGCAGTTGTCGCTCGCACAGCCGGGCGGACAGCGCAGTCACGGCGACGTCGCTCGCGATGCGAACGCGCACCGGTGTGCCGCAGGCCGACTTCGACGACACCACCACCGACAGCGTGACGATTCGAACCGCCGTCGTGAATCAGTGGAACGATCGAGGTGATCACGGCAGGACGATCAGCTATCGTTCCACACAGAAGTTCAGCGGTGTGAGCCGCGCCTCGGCCGAGCGGACGCTGAACGGTGCGGATACCACGTTTCGCAGCACGAAGTGGGCGAATCGCTTCGCCACCAACGTCGAACACGTCGTGACGTACAGCGACATCACATCGACGAACGGCAGTGCCGACCCGTATCCGGTGAGCGGTGTCCTGACGTCATCGTCCGCGCACGAATTCGGCGCCATCGCAGCGCCCAGGCACGCGTTCTTCAATCTGCTCGTCTACTTCGACGGTACACGTACGCCCGAAGTCTACATGAACGGCCATCGCTTCACGTTGGACCTCGAGACCGGCATCGCGACGCCGAAGCCGTAGTTCGGTTCGCAGTTTTTGGTGGGGCGATAGGCCGGAGAGGCCGTAGAGTGCGCCGATTGCAATCCTCCTCGAGTCGCGACGCATCGCTGACTCCTGAGGG
>JACMLX010000086.1 GCA_014379355.1 Gemmatimonadaceae bacterium | reverse complement strand
TCTCCGCGTTGGTCTCTCCGGACTCACCGTCGCCGAATATTTCCGCGACGTAGAGAACTCCGACGTGCTCGTGTTCATCGACAACATCTTCCGCTTCACGCAGGCCGGTTCGGAAGTCTCCGCGCTGCTTGGTCGCATGCCGAGCGCGGTGGGGTATCAGCCGACGCTGGCGTCGGAGATGGGTGACCTGCAGGAGAGAATCACCTCGACGCGCAACGGCTCGATCACGTCGGTGCAGGCCATCTATGTGCCCGCCGACGACATCACCGATCCGGCACCGGCAACGGCGTTCGCGCATCTCGATGCGACGGTCGTGCTGTCGCGCCCTATCTCGGAACTCGGCATCTATCCCGCCGTCGATCCGCTCGCGTCGTCGAGCCGCATTCTCGACAAGCAGTACATCGGGGAGCGTCACTACCGCGTCGCCATCGAGACGCAGCGCATCCTGCAGCGCTACAAGGAATTGCAGGACATCATCGCGATCCTTGGCATGGACGAACTTTCCGAGGACGACAAGAAGATTGTGGGCCGTGCGCGCCGCATCCAGCGTTTCATGTCGCAGCCGTTCCACGTGGCGGAGCAGTTCACGGGCATCCCGGGCAAGTTCGTCAAGCTCGAGGAGACGATCAGCAGCTTCGACCGCCTCTGCGCGGGCGAATTCGATCACCTGCCGGAGCAGGCGTTCTTCATGTGCGGCGGCGTGGAAGACCTGATGGCGAAGGCCGACGCGATGGCGAAGGCGTGATGCTGACGGTATCCGTGATCTCGCCGGAGCGCGTGCTGTTCGAGGGCCAGGCGAGCGGTGTGGTGGCGCCCGGCCACGACGGGCAGCTGGGCATCCTGCCGGGACATGCGCCATTGATGACGGTGCTCGGCAAGGGCGTGCTGCGCCTCGACGGCGCCGGTGCGGATGCGCGTTTTCAGGTGGATGGCGGCTTCCTGCAGGTCGTCGATAATGTGGTGCGAGTTGTAACGGAATCCGCGACGCCGCTGTGATGCCCTGAGCGATCAGTAGGACTGCAGGTCTTAGAAATGACGGCGAGCCAGCGAGTGCTCGCCGTCATTTTTTATTCCCCGATTTCACCGTCCTAACGGACATTCGGCTCCGTTGAGTGTTACGAGGTTCCACATTCCGGATTGCGAGTGGATGAATTTTGGATGTGGAACTTGTAACGGCCCCGCCATCTTGTAATGTGTCTAGTTGCGGCGGGGTCGGGCCGCTTTGTCACGCGGCGGTCGGGAATGGTTGTCCCGATCCGCCGTGCTATTCACCCGTGGGGGGCATCATGCGATTTGGAAGGTATGCGTTCGTCGCGGCGTTGCTGGCACTGGGAGTGCCGCTCGCTGCGCAACAGACTGCAGGTGGCGCGGTGGCCGGTCGGGTGACCGATCGCGTCAGCGGACAGCCGATCAGTGATGTGCGCGTGCAGATCGTCGGCACGCAGCGTGGTGCGCTCTCGCGCACCAACGGATCGTATCGCATCGTCGGCGTTCCGAATGGCACGTACACGGTGCGCGCCTCACGCATCGGTTATGCCGCGGCAACGGCATCCGCCACCGTGAGTGCGAACGGTGAAGCGACCGCGAACTTCGTGCTCGCCGTCGCCGAGAACGTGCTCGACAAGGTGACGGTGTCCGGTGCCACGGGTGGTACGTCGCGCGCACGTGAAGTCGGCGCGTCGGTCAGCCGTATCGACAGCACGATCTTCAACGTCGCCGCAGTGACGAATCTCTCGCAGGTGTTGTCGGCGCGTACGCCGGGTGTCGCCGTGCAATCCGGTGGCGGCACGATCGGCGTCGCCAGCCGCATCCGCCTGCGTGGCCCGACCTCGATCAACCTCTCCAACGATCCGCTGCTCGTGATCGACGGCCTGGTGTCGAACAACAACACGAACAACTTCTCGGTCGGTCTCGGTGGCGGCACCACGTCGCGCCTCGACGACATCAATCCGCAGGACATCGAAGACGTCCAGGTGCTCAAGGGTGCAGCGGCCACAGCGCTGTACGGCACCGGCGCGGCGAACGGCGTGATCCAGATCACGACCAAGCGCGGCAAGGCGGGCAAGGCACGATGGAACATCTACACGGAATCCGGCTCCGATCGCACGCTCGTCCCGGAGAGTGATCCGCTCCAGTCGACGAACTACCGTCAGATCGGCCGGAACGCCGCCGGCATACGTGTCGCGTGCAACCTGCAGGCGCAGGTCCTCAAGAGCTGCGTGACACGTGACACGCTGTACACGACCTCGCCGTTGCTCAACGAATCGCCGTTCCGCGTCGGTGGCAGCAACCGCATGGGCGTCAGCGTCAACGGCGGCAGTGAGCAGGTCCAGTACTACCTGAACGGTGAACTCTTCCGTCAGCAAGGCATCGTCGGTCCGAGCGGCTCGCGTCGTACGAACCTGCGCGCCAACGTGAGCGCGAACCTGCTCTCGAACCTGCGGGCCGATGTCACGATCAGCTACCTGAAGAGCGTGCTCAACCTGCCGATCAACGACAACGCCTTTGCCGGCGTGCTGAGCGCCGGTCTGCTCGGCGGCGCGTTCGATTGCACCCCGCAGACACGCACCACGATCTTCGAATGCAACGCCGGCAACGACTCTTCGTCGCGCGGCTACGTCTCGGCGAACGTGCCGGTGCGTCAGTATTACAATCAGTTGCAGCAGCAGGACATCGATCGGCTGCAGACGGGCATGACGCTGAACTACACGCCGAAGCGCTGGTTGCAGAGTACGTTGCGCGCCGGTGCGGACTACGTGTACAACTATGATCAGCAGACGGTGCCGCCGAACAAGGTGTTCCTGAACGCAGCGTCGATCGAAGGAAGCCGTTTTCAGGGCCGCGCGTATCGCCCGACATATACCGTCACGGCGAACACGAAAGCCACCTACGACCTGACCAGCAGCATCCGCCTCTCCACGCTCGTCGGCGGACAGTACACGAACGAAGCGAACCGATTCACGAGTGCCTTTGGCGCGATCCTGCTTCCCGGTACATCGTCCCTCGATGGTACGAACGCACGCTTCGCTGTGCGGGAAACCAATTCGCAGATCGTTACCACCGCCGGCGTGCTGCAGCAGGACATCGCGTTCAATGACCGACTGTTCGTCACGGTCGCCGCGCGTATGGACAACTCCAGCGTGTTCGGCGTCGGCTCTCGCGAATTCGTGTTCTACCCGTCCGTCAGCTCGTCCTACGTGATCTCGGACGAGGGATGGTTCCCGAAGACGGGCTTCATCAACCAGCTCCGCCTGCGTGGCTCGATCGGCGAGGCCGGCAACCGCCCCACGTTCCGTCAGTCCGAAACGTTCTTCAACGCCGTCTCCGTCAACTCGGCATCGTCCGACGCCAACGTCCCGGCAGTCACGATCGGTGGTCCGGTGGGCAACGCATTGTTGCAGCCGGAAATCACGCGCGAAACCGAAGGTGGATTTGATTTCAACCTCTTCGGCAATCGTGTCGATGGCGAGTTCACCGCGTTCAAGAAGGACACGCGTGACCTGCTCGTCGGGCGTGTGCTCGCCCCGTCACTCGGCGTGGCCGCGACCCAGAATGTGAACCTGTCGAAGATGTCCACGAAGGGCATCGAGGGTACGGTCAATTTCAAGCTGATCGACACCAAGGCGTTCTCGTTCGCACAGCGCTTCACCGGCACCATCTACAACAACCGGATCGCGGCCCTCGGTACGATCGACGGGCAGCCCATCGCACCGATCGTGTTCGGCAACCAGCAGCATCGTGCCGGCTACCCGGCCGGATCGTATTTCCAGCGCAAGATCCTCGACTATTCCGACCGGAACAGCGATGGCATCATCAGCAACGTGAACTGTCCGGCCTACGGCGGTCTCGCGAACCCGATCCTCGTCGGTGGCGGAGCCTGTGAAATCGTGCTGTCCGACTCACTCGAGTACATCGGACCGTCGGCACCTAACCAGCAGATGTCGTTCCAGTCGGATCTCCGCGTGTTCAAGAATCTTCAGTTCAACGTGCTCGTCGACTGGCGTCGCGGCGGCTATCTGTACAACAACACCCGTGAGTTCCGGAACAACGGCGGCTTCGCGAACGGTCCGGACTACTGGGACATCCGCGCGCCGCTCTCCGATCAGGTGAAGTCGGCCGCGCGCGCCATGGGCACCAGCGCCGGCTACACGGAGAGCACGGATTTCGTCCGCCTCTCCGAAGTGTCGATGACGTGGGTGGTGCCGGCAGCGGCTGCCCGCATCCTCAAGACTGGTGGCATGAGCGTCACGGTCGCGGGGCGTAACCTCGGCCTGTGGTCGGACTACTCCGGCTTCGATCCCGAAGTCATCAGCAACCTGAGCGCAGCGAACACGTTCACGGTCACCGACTTCCTGACCAACCCGCCGGGCCGTACGTACACGCTCCGCGTGAACTTCAACTTCTGATATTGCCATGACTCTCTCTTCCGAGACTTCGCGGCGATCCCTCGGTCTGCTGCTCGCGGCCGTGTCCCTGTCGCTCGCCGGTTGCGACATCGACAAGACGCTGGCCGTGAAGGACCCTGACGTCGCCAATCCGAACTCCCTGAACGACATCACCGTGCTGCCGACGTTGCGTGCCAGCACGATTTCCGACCTGCAGATTTCGTTTGGTGCACAGGGCGAAGACGGCGTGGTGAATTACGGTGCGCTACTGGGCGACGAGTTCACGTGGTCGGAGACCTTCCCGACACGTGGCGAGATGGACCAGCGGAACATCAACCCGATCAACGGCACGCTGAGCGTGTTGTACAACAACCTTCAGCGCGCCCGTGCCACCGCCGACCGCACGTCGGCGGCGTACTACAAGCTGGCGCCGACGCTCCTCGGACGTTCGGAGACGCAGGCGATCGCCGGCTTCACGTACATCCTGCTGGGCGAGACGTTCTGCAACGGCGTGCCGGTGTCGGATTTCGACGTCAACGCAGGCACATTCGTACTTGGTACGCCGCAGACGACGGCGCAGTTGTTCGGGACGGCGCTGGCAAAGCTGGACTCGGCCCTGGTCGGCGTGGACGTCACGCTGGCCGCCAACGCATCGGTGGTCAACCTGATTCGCGTCGGCCGCGGTCGCGCGCTGCTGAACCTCAATCGCCCGGCCGATGCTGCCGCGGCGGTGGCTGCAGTGCCGACCACGTACCGCTACGTCCTGTTCCACAGCGAGAATACGGCCCGCCAGAACAACAACATCTTCAACGTGTCGTTGAATTTCCCGCGCTTCTCGGTATCCGGCAACGAAGGCATCAACGGTCTTCGCTTCCGCCTCGACAGCACGGACTTCCGGGTCTACGCGCCCCGGGGCAAGGGTCTGGCGCTCAGCCCAAGCGTCGGCGCCGACAACCAGACTCCCCAGTTCGTGGTGACGAAGTATCCGTCACGTTCTGCGCCGATCATCTTCGCTGACGGTGTGGAAGCACGCCTCATCGAGGCGGAGAACGCAGCCCGTGCAGGCACTGCGTACGTCGGCATCCTCAACACGCTGCGTGCCTCGGCCGCAACGCTGACCCTGACAGCGCCTGGTCCGTCGACGCTGCTCACCAACCCGCCGGCAGTCGCCGCGCTGCCGGCGCTGACTGCGCCGGGCGCACAGGCTGCGCAGATCGATCAGGTGTTCCAGGAGCGCGCCTACTGGATGTTCCTGACCGGCCATCGTCTCGGCGACATGCGCCGCCTGATCAAGCACCTCGGTCGCAATGCGGAATCCGTCTTTCCGACCGGCGCGTACTTCAAGGGTGGAACGTACGGCGTGGACGTGAACTTCCCGGTGCCGTTCCAGGAGACGAACAACCCGAACTTCACCCAGTGCCTGGATCGGAATCCATGAGGAGCCCACAGATGAAGCGCATTCTTGGCGTCGCGGCCGTTCTCGCCGTGACCGCCTTCACGGTCGCGGCCTGTACCGACGAGTACGTCGTGCTCTCGAGCCTCGCGCCAGTGAAGCTCAAGTACTCGTCGACCCTCGTCGGAACGAACGAAGTGCCGCCGGTGACGACGACAGCTGCGGGCAAGATCGACCTGGTGAAGGAAGACTCGGTCAACATTCTTTACGAGCTTTCCACGACCTCGCAGACGGACTCCATTACGCAGGCCCACATCCATGCCGGCGGCGCGGGCGTGGTCGGTCCGGTGATGGTCTGGTTGTTTCCCACCGAAGCGTCCCGCGCGGCTGGCACCGGCGGTGGAACGGCGGCCGCAGTGAACGGCATCATTCGCGTCGGCCGCCTCACCAAGGCCGGTACGTCGTTCGTGGCGCCGTTCACGTGGGATTCGCTCGTGACCCGTATCAACGCCGGCACGGCGTACGCCAACGTCCACACGCGCAAGAACGGCGGTGGCGAGATCCGCGGCCAGATCACGGCAGTTACGCAGTAAGCTCGGACAGACGCAGGTCCGCATCCCGCCCGGCCAGTCGCCGGGCGGGATGCAGTGCGTTGTAGGCCCGATTTACGCGGCACGGCACGGTTGGTGCTACCAGGTGGGTCATGCGCCCCTCGGGGCCTGCTCCCACCCACCGCCCGTGTATTCTCCGACACTTATGTCAGACCTTTCGCCGTCCGCCGGCGCGACCGCAGCTGCCACACCGGACGGAGTGCCGGTGGTGAGGCCGCGTATCGTAGTGGCCGAGGATCATGCGGAAATGGCGGACGTGCTCCAGACGTATCTGGAAGCGGCGGGGTATGAGGTGCACCTGGCCCGAGATGGTGTGCTGGCGGCGTCGCTGATCGATGCCGTGCATCCGGCGCTCGCCGTGCTGGATGCGAACATGCCGGGCTTGAGCGGCTGGACTCTCCTGTCACGACTGAAGGAGCGCGGTGCGGGGGCACCACTCGTGGTGATGCTCACGGGAGACGATGATTTTCCGGTCGAGTCCGCCAGCGCTGACGTGATTCTTCGCAAGCCGGCCGCGTTACGACGCGTCGCCGCCGTGCTGGCCGAGTTGCTCGCCGGCCGTTCTGCACTCTGACAGCCTGCCAGACGCCCCGCGTCCGACCTGGGCCCGATCAACGGTACGATGTGTATCGGGCGGGTCCCGTAGCGATCGCTGACATATCGCGACACTGCCGCGAAATGCAAACGAGTGTCGCGCAACTCAGCCTTGTTTGCGCGCGTCCGTCGCCGTACTGTTGACATGTAACGCAGGCGGGCTGGAGCGCGCGGACGACGCAGCGCCCGGCCCGTGTCCGTTCGGTGTCTCACGATGGAATAGCGGACACGTGTCCGCGTGATCTCTGGCGCTGATCAGGAACGAATGATCAGCGCGGTTGAACCGTCTGCCTAACCGCGGACGAGCGACTCACTCCGCTGCGTTTTACGACGCAGCGGCGTGCTTGTTCCACCCCGGGTGGTCGGCTGCCGGGGTGACGTCGTGGGCTCACGCCCGTGACGGATTCACCAGCCGACGGATCTCCACGTGCGACCGGAACCAGGAGTCCCGCATATGACACGTACGTCGTGGGCAGGGTTGCCTCGCGTTGCTGCGGTCATCGCCCTGCTGACAGGATCAGCGGCGATGGCGCAGGCGCAGAACGCGACCATTCAGGGCAAGGTGACGACCGATCAGGGCCGACCCATCGAAGGCGCCAACGTCTTCATCACCGAGATGAACGTCTCGGTCGGCTCGAACGCCGCCGGCAACTTCACCATCACCATTCCTGGCGCGCGCGTTCGCGGGCAGAGTGTGGTGCTGCGCGCACGGTCCATCGGCATGAAGCCGGAGCAGGCGGCGATCGTGCTGCGGCCCGGCGTCATCACGCAGAATTTCGTGCTGCCGGCTGACGTGAACCGCCTCAGCCAGGTCGTGGTGACCGGTGTCGCGGGCGCAACGGAACAGACGAAGGTGACCTTCTCGCTGGCTCGCGTGGACAGCGCGGACATGCCGGTGTCCGGCGTGAATCCGCTCACGCAGCTGCAGGGCAAGGTGGCCGGCGCCGCGATCGTGTCGAGCTCCGGCCGTCCGGGCGCACAGCCCGCCGTGCTGCTGCGTGGCCCGACGTCGATCAACGCCTCGGGTCGCGGTCAGGACCCGCTCTACATCGTCGATGGCGTGATCCTCAACGGTCCGCTGCCTGACCTGAACTCCCTCGATATCGAAAGCATCGAAGTCGTGAAGGGCGCAGCCGGCGCCTCGCTCTACGGCGCCCGCGCCGGTAACGGCGTGATCCAGATCACCACCAAGACAGGCAAGGGTGGCGGTGACAACGTCGTACGCTTCGGATTCCGCACCGAAGTCGGCGGCGGTGACATCTACAACAAGGTGCCGCTCGCGCAGCGCAACTTCCTCGGGACGGATGCAACGGGCCAACTCTACTGCTCGGCCGACGCCATTCCTGCCGCCGCCGGAACGTACAGCCAGCCCTGCCTCCGCAAGGTAGATCTGTACGCCGAGGCACAGCGCATCAACGAACTCGGTGGCGATTTTGCATTGAACCCGCAGAGCATCCGGTACGACGGCGGCATCGCGCTCGCACTTTCGCAGCGGCAGCTCGCCGGACTGTATCAGGTGAATCCGTTCCCCGTCTCGTACGACGCAGTCGACGCCACGGTGACGAACGGAACGTTCCAGACCAGCAACGTCGACGTGACCGGCAAGTATCAGGGCGCGAATTTCTTCGGCAGCGTCTCGAACACCGGCCAGAGCGGCTCGATCCGAGGTCTGACGGGCCTCAAGCGCAACACGGTTCGCCTCAACGTCTCGCAACAGTTCGCGCAGAAGTGGACGGTGAGCCTGAACACGTTCTACAGCCGCCTCGAACAGGACGGCATCAACCAGGATGGCGGCAACGGCTTCTTCCGCCTCACTCGCGTGCCGGCCTACGTCGACCTGCTGGCCAAGGATGCCTTCGGCCGCATCTACATCCGGTCCAACGTGCTCAATCAGGGTGGCCAGAACGACAACCCGATCTACAGTTTCGAGAATTCCGAGCGGCAGGACAGCCGTGACCGGTTCCTCGGCAACACGGATGTGAAGTTTTCACCGTTCTCCTGGCTCGACATTCAGGGCCAGTTCGGCTACGACCGTTCCAACGGCTCGTTCTTCGCACTGCTGGATCGCGGCTTCCGCACCACCATCTCCACGCCAGCCACGAACAACGGCTTCATCCAGCGCGGCTCGTTCGTCAACCAGTCATACAACACGAGCTTCAACGCCGTGGCGCGCCACCAGTTTGGCAAGCTCAACGCGAAGCTCAACGCGCGCTACCTGTACGAGCAGCAGGACAGCACGTCGATCGGCAACAACGGCAGCAACATTCCGTTCCCCGGCCTGCAGAATTCCGGCTCACTGGTGCAGAACCTCGGCATCAACTCCGGCCAGGGGTCGGTCCGTGGCATCGGCATGTTCCTCAGCACGGACCTCGACTACGACGACAAGTACATCCTGTCCGGCCTCGTGCGCCGCGATGGTTCGTCGCTGTTCGGCGCGGGTAATCGCTGGGCGACGTTTGGCCGCGTCTCGGGCGCCTATCGCCTGAGTCAGGAAAAGTGGTGGCCGTCGTCGGTGGTGAACGAGTTCAAGCTGCGTGCGTCGCGTGGGTCGGCCGGTGGCCGTCCGAGCTTCCCGGCGCAGTATGAGACGTTCACAGTCAACACTGGCGTCATCAATCCGACGCTGCTCGGTAACCGCCTACTGAAGCCGGAAGTCAATACAGAGACGGAAGTCGGTGTCGATGCTGAGGTGTTGAGCAAGTACGGCCTGACAGTCACGTACGCGCAGTCGCGAATCGAAAATCAGATCATCCAGGTTCCGCAGGCGACGGTCACCGGCTTCAGCTCGCAGTGGCAGAACGCCGGAACGCTGCAGAACAAGGTGTGGGAAGTCTCCCTCAACATCCCGCTCATCAGCCGTCCGAACCTGTCGTGGTCCACGCGCGTGAACTTCGATCGTGTGCGCTCGCAAATCACGAAGCTCGGTGTGCCGGAGTTCTTCTCGGCGACGAACCTGCAGGGTGCCGACAACTCCTTCCGTTTTGCGGAAGGTGAAAACCTCGGCACCTTCTATGGTCGTCGCTGGGTGCGTGAATGCAGCCAACTGCCGACGGCGTTCGTGTCGCAGTGCGGCGGATACAACAGCGGACGCGAATACGAGACGAATCGCGACGGCTTCATCGTTTATACGGGCGGCAAGAGTCAGGACAGCGCCTACACGAACAACTACTTCCAGGCGCAGCTTCCCCTCGTGAATGGTCTCTCGGCCGGACCGTGGGGGCAGCGCCTGAACTACGGCATGCTGATCCAGCTTCGAGACTCGGTAACCGGGAACCTGACGCAGCAGAAGCTTGGCGGCGTGTTGCCGACGTACCGCTGGAACTTCAGCCAGACGCTGAGCTACAAGCGGCTCAACCTGTACGGCCTGTTCGACGCCACCGTCGGCCAGAAGGTCTACAATCAGGGCTTGCATTGGTCGCTCGGTGACTTCGCTGCGAAGCAGCAGGACCAGCAGAACGAGAGCGTGACGACGGTACGCCCGATCGGGTACTGGTGGCGCGGTGGCCCGCCGATCAACGGCGCCGGTATCGGCGGCTTCTACGATCTGTTGAGTGCGAGCGAATACTCGACGGAGGAAGCGACGTATGGTCGTCTCCGCGAAGTCTCGGCGAGCTTCCGGGTCGGCAAGGTCGGTGGTGTCGGCAACTGGACGGTTGGCCTCGTCGGTCGCAACCTGTTCACGATCACGAGCTATCGCGGCTTCGACCCGGAGACGGGATTGACGGGCTCGGCTGCCGGCAACCAGCTCGGCTCACCGGTGCTGAACGGCGTCGATCGCTACGGTTTCCCGAACCTCCGCACGTTCACCTTCTCGCTCGGCTCGAGTTTCTGAGCCCGACCGGATCCAGCGCGCCGCTGACTGGCGGCGCGCCGGACCGGGCCTCAACAAACGAGACCTCCACATGAAGATCAAAATCTTCCGACGGGCCGCGCTTCTGAGCGCGACCGGCCTTGCAGCCTGCGGCGATCCACTGAGCGTGACGAACAAGAACGTCGTCGACGTCACATCGGCGCAGCAGACCGCACAGGGAATCGAACAGATCATCGGCAAGTCGTTTCAGGCGTTGTTCGTCGGTCAGTACAACAACGGCGGCGTGAACCTGCAAGCGATGAACCTGTCCCATGAAAGCAGCTCGTCGCTTGGCAACTTCGGCATGGGGCTGCGAAACGGTGTGCCGCGCGTGTCCATCGACAACTCACGCGCGAACTCGACGGCCGCCGGCACGAACAACGACTTCTCCGTGCTGACGCGCCTCGCACGTCAGAACGTGAATGCGCTGCGGTCGCTGGACAACATTCCCGTCTCGTCGGCACCGACGGCCGGTCGTGCACGTGCGTTCGGATATTTCGTGCTCGGCTATGCGATGGGAAATCTCTCGGCGATCTACGACTCATCGGCGATCCTCACGCCGTCACGGACGCCGGAAGACTCGCTCTTCGCCGCCGCCGCCGTGAATGCGGTCGCGCTGCAGATGCTCGACTCGGCGATTGCCACGGCGCGCGGACCAGCTGGTGCGGCGCCGAACTTCCCGATTCCGGCCGACTTCATGACCGGCACGGCAATCGACACCACGCAGTTCATCCGCATGGTGCGCTCCTTCAAGGCGCGCTTCCGCGCGAACATCGTGCGTACGCCCGCCGAGCGTGCCGCCGTCGACTGGGAAGCCGTTCGGGCCGACGCAGCGGCGGGTATCACCGCGAACATCACCGTGTCGCTCGATCCGTCCATCGGATGGCAGAACAGCGACGTCACCACGCTGATGCAGTTCCTCGGTTGGCATCAGACGCCGTACTTCATCCTTGGCATGGCCGACACGACCGGGGCGTACAGCACCTATCTCTCGTTGCCGATCACCGGCAGTCCATCGCGCAATGGCGCGACGTTTCTCGTGCGGACGCCGGACAAGCGATTCCCCGTCGGCGACACGCGCGCTGCGCAGCAGGCATTCCAGAGTGACGTGGTGCCGCTGTCGGGTGTGTACTTTCGAAATCGCCCGAGCGGCCAGGATACCGGCAACAATGCCGACCCGTGGTCGAATTCGCAGTACGACAACTTCCGCTTCCGTCCGATCCGCGACGCCAATGGGATCGGACCGTGGGTGCTGATGTCGGCCGTCGAAGTGCGGATGCTCCAGGCCGAAGCACTGATTCGACTCAACCGCACGGCCGAAGCGATTCCGCTCATCAACACGACGCGCACGGCGAACAACCTGACGGCAATCCCGACGACGCTGGCCTCCACGGATCCGGTTCCGGGCGCCAGTTCGTGCGTGCCCAAGGTACCGCAGCCCGGAGTGTTCACCACGGCGGTGTGTGGTTCGGTCTTCGAAGCGATGAAGTGGGAAAAGCGACTGGAGACACAGATGACCGGTTTCAGCCAGTGGTTCTTCGATGCTCGTGGCTGGGGCGATCTTCCGGTGGGCACGAGCCTGTCGTGGCCAGTGCCGTACCAGGAGCTCGATTCGCGCAGGAAGCCACTGTACAGCAATGCGACGTCACAGCTGGCAGGCGCCAGCACGTATGGCCTCGGTCGCGGCAGCGGATTCTGAGCGATGGCTGTCTCGACGTACCTCCGCATTGGTGCCGCCGTGCTGGTCGCTAACGGGCTGTCCGCGTGCTATGAGTATGCGCCGATGCAGCGGTCCACCACCACGAATCCGCGCATCGAGATCCTGCTGACGGATCGGGGGCGCGTCGATCTCATGCCGCAGCTCGGACAGGGTGTGCTGTCATTCGAAGGGACACTCGATGGTCGGCAGGATTCGTCCTATGTGGTGCGTGTTGCAGAAGTCACCTACATCAACCGGCAGACCAATCGCTGGAGTGGTGAAGCGATCACGGTGACGCAAGAGTCGGTGCGCGACATCCGTGTTCGACGGCTGTCACGAGCTCGCACGTTTGTGGTCGTGGCAACGTCCGTCGGTGCAGGTGTCGCGTTCATCCTCTCGCGTGGACTGCTCGGTTTCGGCAGCGGCAGTTCTGACCCGGGTCAGCCGCCGCCGCCACAAGGCCAATGACGCGTTTCGTCTTCTCCTTTTCGTTTCGATTTCCTACTTCCTGGATCCCCATGACCTACCGTCTCCCCCCCGCACTGCGCATCGCGGCCGCCGTCCTGGCGACCGGAATGATTGCCGCGTGCAGCAAGGACACTGGTCCAACCGTGAACACGCTGGGCCCGCGCGCCCGTGTGCGTGTGATCAACGCGGTGCCTGATACGGCCGCAATGGACTATCGCTTCGTGGACAGTGTCGAGGCACCGATCGAACTTGGCCTCGTCTTCCGCGGCGCATCGGGCTACCTGCCGTTCAAGGCCGGGTCGCGCCAGTTCCGCGCGTTCGCGGCCAGCCAGACGCCGTCGATCGTGTTCGGCGCACCGATCATCGACAAGACGATCACGCTGCTGCCGGACGTCTACTACACGCTGCTGCATGTCGGTCTCGCGAATACCGCGGGCGGAACCGGCGACAGCATCATCGTGATCGTCGACTCGATTCCGTCGCTCGGTACGCTCGGCACCGGTATCGGCGTGCGTGGTGTGCACGCCATTCCCGGTGCTGGCGCAGTGGACGTCTTCACGACGCGCACTGTCGCAGCTGCGCTACCCGCGACGCCGGCATTCGCAGGATTGACGTACGGCAGGACGACGCCGTACATCCGCCTCGCAACGCCCGATTCCGTCGCCGCACGAATTTCGGTCGTCGGCGCAGCCCCGGCTGTCGTGCTGTCCGCACTCGCGATGGTCGGTCAGGCAGGCACCACGCAGCTGAATCCGATTGGTGGGTCTCGCATCGCCGGTACCTCGCTGTCAGCGGTCGCCTTCCCGGCGGGTCTCGGCGCCCGCGCCACCGGCACCGCCACGACGCCGTCCGTCGTCTGGTTCGTCGACGGTGATCCACCGGAGACGGTGCCAAGGCTCCGTCCGTAGTCCGGTCACTGGTTGGCTTGTGTGGGACATGACGGCGCCTCGTTCACACGGGGCGCCGTCGTTTTTTCTGGCCGTCACGAAGTGAACGGCGGCGCGATGCCGCAGCGACTAGTCGTTCGCCTTGAATGCGATCGTCATGCGCACACGCTGCGCGACCGGCTGCTCGTTGCGACGTGCCGGCTCGAACCTGAGCAGCGCCAGTCCATCGAGCACGGCGTCACCGAACGCGCGATGTGTGGCGGAGAGGACCTTCGCCTGACGTGCATCCGGTCGTCCATCACTCGCGACGACGACTTCCAGGGAGACTTCACCGTCGATCGCCTTCCGGCGCAGCGTGACGGGATAGACGGGCGTCACGCTTCGTGTTGTGTCGAGCTGCGCGAGTTGATCCACATCGCCCGCCTCGAAGATCAGCGAATCGGGAATGGCATTGTTCCGCGCGAGGCGTGCCTCAGGCATGTAGGTGTCGGAGCGTCGCGACCAGATTGCGATCGTACCACATCGACTGCCGTTGTTGAGTGCAAGAAATTCCGGTGGCGTGCGCGACGCGTCCGGATACACCTCGACGCCGGCCAGTCCCCGTGGATCGAAACCTTCGGTGCTGATCTCGCCGATGGCGGACTGCGCCATGCCGTCGATGATCAGGAGCGGGTAACAACGTTCCGCGGCCCGCCGTCCGCCGTTGCGACCGCCGAGGCCGGGGCGCATGCCCAGTTCACCGAGGCCGTTGACGGTGCGCAGGACGTCGCTCAGGCGCTGCGCATTCCGCTGCAGCATGTCCGCGTGTGTGAAGAACACACCGTCACCGCGCGCGCGTCGTTCATAGAACGGGGCCAGCGGCCCGCTGTAGACAGGCCGTCGCGCCGCGGAGACCGTGACCGTGCGCAGTCGTGCCGCGATGGGATCGAGCGTGACGAGTGTGGCGATCGGCGGCAGGCCGCAGGATGGAAAGAGCATCAGGCGCGCCGGCGCATATCCGAGCCGGCGGACACGGGCGTAGACCGGAGTGCTGGAGCCGAGGATGAAGCGGGCCTCGCCGGCTGTGTCGGTGCGCACGGCGCCTTCGCCCACGATCACCGTCGCGTCGTGCAATGCGCGCCCGCCGCTGTCGCGCACTGCGACCGCCGCCGAACAGGTCGCCGCCGACTGCGCCAATACGCTGTCAGGGGCTGCCAGAATCAGCGTCAGCAGGGGAACTTGAAGCCAGCGCAATGGGAGCACTTCGAACCTTGTGAAAACGCCACGTTCACCACGTCGGGGTCGTGCGGATGCGGACAGCGGCACTGCAACGGCGCACAGCGAGAATCTGGCGTCGTGCGACGGTTCTGGCAGCCTTGACGGTCGCCGTGTCGTCGGCGACCGCGCAGGGCGGTGAAACTGTGACGCCGCCACAACGTGACACGGTTGCCCGATCAACGCTCGTCGGGGTGGTACGGGACTCGCTCGGCAACGTCGTGCCCGGCGCCGTCGTTCGTGGTGACAGTGGGCGCCTCCAGACAACGACTGACAGTGTCGGGCGTTTCCGGCTGCAGGGCGTGCCGGCCGGCGCGTCGCGCATCGAAGCGCGAGGCACCGGGTTCACTCCGCTGGGGTTCGACTTCGAGATCGCGCCCGGGTTGACTGTGGAGCTGGCGCTGACGCTGCGCCCGGCCGAGGCGCGCCCGCTGTCACGTGTGATTGTAGACGCAGTGGACTCGGTGGGCATTCCCGGACGTCGAAGCGTGATCGAGGGGCGGGTCGTGAACGACAGTGGCGGCGCAATTGCAGGCGTCATGATCACTGGCATGTCGACGGATGCGCAGGGGACAAGCACTGCGGATGGGCGTTTCCGGTTGTCGGCTGTGGATTCAGGCCATGTGTTCCTGCGATTCCGGAAACCAGGCCTGGCGCCGTATTACGTGCCGCTGCATGTCGGGCGGGCGCAGAGGGTCGCCCTGACAGTCTCCATGGCATCGTTCTCGGATGCGCCGCTGATTGCCGGTGTGACGGTGCGTGAGGACGCCAGGATGTCCGGCTTTTTCGACCGGAAGCGGCGAGGCGGAGGCATCTTCGTCACCTGCGAGGATCTGGAGCAGCCATACGTGTTGCAGGTGTCCGATGCACTGCGTGGCCGAAAGGCGGTCGACGTCATCCGGAACCGGAGCGGCGACCAGCTCATCGTCGGCCGTCAGAGCGCCGGCCCGCGCGCATGCGAACTCGGCGTGCTGATCGACGGGACGAGCGTTGCCGCCCCGGATATCGCGCTCGACCGCCTGATCGATGTAAAACACGTCCGGGCGCTCGAGGTGTACACGTCCGGCGACGCTGTACCGCTCGGGTTCCGGCAGCAGACGACGCGGTGCGGTGCAATTCTGGTCTGGACCCGGTGACGATGGCGGTGCTGCGGCCAACCTGCGGCGCCCGCGCGCAAACATCCTCGACCGAATCGGGTATTTTGCAGGTGATGCGACGATTCTTCCGACCGACACTCACGCTGGCCGTGTTCTCGCTGGCCGCGATCTCTGACCGCCTCGCGGCCCAGGGAGCCACGCCGCCTGTACCGAAGCGCGACTCGGTGGCCACGGCCACCATCACCGGCGTGGTGCTGGACAGCATCGGCAAGCCCGTGCCGCGAGCCACGGTGCGCGTGGCGGCGGGGTCACCCTCGACCACGACTGACGTGGAGGGTCGATTCCGGCTGGAAGGTGTGCCGGCCGGCGAGGCGCGCGTGCAGGTGACGGGCGACGGCTACGCGCCGCTGGGCTTCGAGTTTGCGATCGCGGCGAACGTGACGGTCTCGCTCAAGCTCACGCTGCTGCCGGCGCCACCCGCACCACTGCCGCCGGTCGTTGCCGCGACCGAGACCGCGGTCGTGACGCCGGGACCGCCAGACACGATCAAGGCACCGCCTGGACGGACGTCGATCTCCGGTTCGGTGGTGGATTCCGCCGGCAAGCCGATTTTCGGCGCGTCCGTGCAGGCGATCTCGACGAACATCAGCACCGTGACCGACTCCGGCGGTCGCTTCCGCGTGCAGAATCTCGTGCCCGGACTCGTGTTCGTGCGCGTGCGCAAGATCGGCTACCTGTCCGAGTATTTCCCGCTGCAGACGGAAAGCGGTCGCGTGGCGACGCTGACGGTGAAGCTGCGACCGGCGTCCAACGCGCCGTCGCTGGCGCGCGTCGAAGTGCGCGCCGATGCACGACGCGATGCGCGCATGGTGGGCTTCTACGAACGCATGCGCCTGGGCAACGGGATCTTCGTGGAGCGCGAGGAACTGTTGCGTCGCAACGCGTCGAACGTGAGCGAAGTCCTGCGTGGCCGGAATGGCGTGAACATCATTCGTGACGGGAACAACAACCCGGTCGTGTTCGGGCGCAACCTGACCGGCGCCGGCTATTGCGCGATGGGCGTGCTGGTGGACGGGGTGTTCGTGAACACCTCGGGCATGAGCATGGACCAGCTGGTCAACACGCAGGATGTGCGCGCGATCGAGGTGTACAAGACCGGGCCGTCGGTGCCGTCGGAATTCCAGCGGCGGGAGACGGATTGCGGGGCGGTACTGATCTGGACGCGGTGAGGTGAGCGGGGCGCGAACACAGACCGCCTGCGATGACGTCGCGGGCGGTGCGTGTTCAGGCGTAGTCGTGCCAGTACGACCACACGGTTAGAGGATCGCCAGTTTCCGTGTCGACGATTCGCCTCACGCTTGCTTCTCGTCGCCCTTCGACGATTCCATCAGCGCACTCACTGCGGAGATGGCCTGAGCCGCCTTCGCCATGATTCGTAACCGGCGGAGTCCAGTGGAGTGCCGTGCTCGCGCAGTTCGTCGTCGGTGAACGTGCAGGATGAATCGTGGCGCGCGGGAAGCTTGCCGCTGAAAAGATCGTCGCTGCTGCGCATCGCGCCGTATCGGACATAGAAACGCGGAGCGAACCGACGAGCCCCGTCGAGAGGCTCCATGACGTTCATCGTCATGTTCAACGTGACTGTCGCATCGTCACGTCGCCACAGCGCCGCCAGTACAATCACGATTGCGGAGTCTCGATCGTTCACGAGTGTGTCGCGATTGCAGAATTGAGGGGGACCGAGATTCAATGACGCGTCACGAAACTGCGGGAGAATGAGCGCGGCGCTCGCGGCGCTGTTCGTCTCGAACGCGACTTCGACGCTCTCGACCCTGGCGCGACGTGTGACGTGTCCGCCGAATGAGCCTCCCGTTGAGTCGCGGCGAAATGCAAGCGCAAGGCTCACGGAGTTTCCGCGCTGATGGCGCCCCCAGATTTCATGATCGTATCCGACCGCGAGTCCCGTGATGTCCGCGACCGAGTCGATGAGCACGCCGCGTGAGAGGTCGATGGACAACTCAACTGGCAGCAGGTGGAATGCACGATTCAGCGCAATGAGCGCAAGACTATCGCGGCCTTGAGTGGACTGCGCCTGAGCCTGCGGTGCCAGCATGATGCTGGCACCGCAGATCGCAAGCGCCCGGTGGAGAATGGAGTTGACCATGCTTCAGAAAAGGAACGGATTGCCGCCGCCACCGCCCTGTGAAGGATCAAACAGGTCGTTTGGGCGCTTCTCGAAGTGGTATCGAGCCGCTGAGCCGCACGAGTGACCTTCCCGGCCGAAGTCAGCGCCGATTGCTCCGAGCATCGACAGCTGCGGCTCGAGATATCGAAGTGCGTAGTCCTTCGTCGCCTCCGAAGCCCATCCGGCCGTAACACGTGACGCATAGTCCTCGGCTTCCTGGCCGAGCCAGCCTAGCTGGGTGCGAAAGCTCGTCGCTGTCAGACAGCCGATGATGAGCGCATCAGCGCGCAGCGTCTCCTCACGACTCAGGTCGCGATACCGAGAATTGTAGGTGTACGCAAAGGCAGCCGTTTCACGTCGACGATCGAGGCGCAGATCCATTGCCCTGTCGTATCCTTCCGCAAGCTTTTGAAAGTAGAACGCCCGGCGATAGTCCCTCACCAGCGGGCCCCACATGGGCATGTCATTCGGAATGAAGTGATCCGCCAGGTACCACGCGGCTTCGCGCAGCTGCTTCTTCACCGCCGGCGGCAGTGAATTCCACAGCTCCTGCGGAATACTGTCCGGGGCGATGATCGGTACATCCAGCGTGTCGTCCGCGACCGGACCGACGAGTGAGAACGTGTTATCCGTGCCGAATGAGCACTGATCAAGTGCGTTGCGGTCGTAGATGAACGTCTGCGTGGTGCCACCGTACGTTCCGGGCGCACCGTACCCGCCGCGCGGGCGCTCGATCGGATTGCCGTAGACGATCACCTGTTCCAGCCGTTGTGGCCGTTCGCCGAACGCGACGATCCCGCCCGGCGCAAGCTGTGTCGAGCCGCCCGACGACAATACGCGAAGCTGCGATCCGTTCACGCCATTGCACCCCGCGTTGAACACCGGCGGACGGCCCTCGTAGTCCGGACTCGTCGCCCCAGCGATTCGGGACGTCGAATCGTCTCCGCAGGCGACCACCGATGTGGCGAGAATCATTGCTGCGGCAACCCTGATTCGTGTGTGTGACATGCTGCCTCCATGACAGGTGAAGTGGTGAGCTGCCACTCTCTGTCATGCCTGCCGAATCTCCGAAGCAGAGTCACGCACGCGTCATCCTGGATGCGCAGGAACGCACCAACTCCTCCACCAACCCCGTCGCCCGATCCGCAGCACCGAGCCCGCGCTCGACGCGCGCGCGTGCCCGTGCACCCGCATCGCGTCGCACGGCCGACGCGTCCGGCGCCATCCACGCGTCGAGGACTGCAGACAATGCCTGTGCATCCACCACCGAGTGCGCGCCGCCATCCGAGATCAGCAGCGCGGCATCGCGACTGTTCTTGAAGCGCGGGCCGAACAACACCGGTGCGCCGAACGCGGCCGGTTCGAGAACGGAGTGGAGGCCGGCGTCGTGAAATCCTCCGCCGACGAACGCGACGTCGCCCACCGCATACAGATCGCCCAGTACACCGACGCGGTCCACCAGCACCACATCAGATTCGGCGTCGCCGTGCGCATCGAGACGCAGACACGACAGCGCGGCCTGCGCGGCCCATGCCTCGATCGGTGCGATATGCGCTCGCGTCGGCTCATGCGGCGCGATGATCAGTCGCACCTGACCGGGCCAGCGTGCGTGCAGTGCCTGCCACGCCGGCAGCAGCGCCGCGTCATCAGTTGGCCACGTCGATCCGGCCACCAGCGTCACGCGCGGTGTAGCGCGAAACCGACTCAGCCAGGGCGCTGACGTGAATGCGTGTCGTGCACGCTGCCAGACCTGATCGTAGCGCGTGTCGCCCGTCACCTGAATCACGGACTCACGCACGCCGATGTCCACCAGACGCCCTGCATCCGCATCATCGATCGCGCCCACCGCCTGCAACGCGGCATACGCATCACGAGACACGGCCGCCGCGAGCCCGCCGCGGCGCCTCGAAGACTCGGCGAGCGTCGCGCTGATCATGCCAAGCGGGATGTGGCGACGCTGCGCCTGCTCGACGAGGACGGGCCACACATCGAGTTTGCTGAACACGAGCGCCGATGGGTGGAGCGCGTCGATCGCGATGCGCATGTCGGCCGCGATATCGAACGGCAGATAGTCGCGAAAGTCGGCGCCGGTTTTCTGCGCGAAGGAGGCCGCGCTGGGCGAGAAGTGCGTGTAGGCGAACTGAAGATCGGGACGCCGTTCGCGGAGCCGCGTCAGGACGGGCATCGCCTGCAGTCCCTCGCCGACACTCGGGGCGTGAAACCATACCAGCGGGCGCGTACGATCACGTGACGTGGCGGCGAAGGTGCGATATCGATCCAGCAGGCCACGTCGTCCTGCGATCGTACCGGCGAGTTTGCCGTCGCCCGGCAGCCCCGTGCCGACGGCGAGGCGCATCAGCGCACCGGCGCCACCATACAGCGCGCGCAGCACCGGATTCATCAGTCGTGTGCCAGGTGCGCCGGCCCCGGCGGGCGAATCAGCGGCGTGCCGCCGACGCGAGGTTGGCGTCGATCACACGCTTGAAATCGGCGAACGGATAGGCGCCGCTGAGCAGGCTGTCACCGATGATGAATCCGGGCGTGCCGTTGATGCCGGCGCTCGACGCACGTTCGGCGTCGCTCGCGATGAGCGGCCTCGTGGCGTGTGTGGACTGGCAGTTGCCGAAGGCCTTCGCGTCGAGCGACAGGCTGCTGGCGAATCGCAGAAACATCGTGTCCGCCTTCGCGATCGTGGCCCAGCGTTCCTGCGCGTCGAACAGCGAATCGTGCATCGTCCAGAAGCTGCCCTGCGCGGACGCACACATTGCCGCTTCGGCAGCAGGCCACGCGTTCTGGTGACTGCGGAGTGGCAGGTTCACGTACGCCATTCGCGCCTTGCCGTTGTCGATGTAGTTCGTGCGCAGCAGGGCGTACGTCGAATCGTGAAACGTCTTGCAGAACGGGCACTGGAAGTCACTGATCTCGAGCACGATGATCTTCGCGGTCGAGTCGCCGGTGATCCGGCCGAGATCGGCCTTGCGGAGCAGCACGGTGTCCATCGCGACGGGCTGTGCATCGGGTCCGTACGTGGCCACCGGCGCCGCGGCAATCGCCGGCGTCGCGCTTTCAGCAGTCTTCGCACACGCGATCAGCACGGCAGCGCACAGGGCGCCGAAAGCGAGTCGGGTAGTCATGGTCGTCGGGTCAGGGAATCCTTGAAGATACTCGACATCTGTTGGCTCGGCTGTCGGACGGCGCAACGAGTCATCACGCGCTGGAGGCTCAACGCAGAGTCGCCGAGCGTGAACCGCTTTGACGCCAAGCCGCCAAGGCGCCAAGTGTTCCGAGAGTGCCAAGAACATTGCGCTTCGGAGCGCAGACCGAGAAGACCGCTGTTGGAACTGCGCTCCCGAGTGCAGTTCCAAGGCGTTCTTGTAGACGGCGGCATTCGCGCGAAGAGGCCGAGAAACACGGAACGCCTTGCGCCTTGGCGGCTTGGCGTCAAAGTGGTTCCGTCTTCTCTGCGGCTTTGCGTTGAAGAAGTTCAGTGAGTCGCGCCGTCGCGTTGGCGAAGTTCTGAAGCGGCAGACCGTTACACTCGACCGCTGATACCCGCGCTGTGACACTTCCCGGCCCGCGGCGCGTATTATTCAAGGTCACCTCAAACCCTCTCGATGCACTTCCTTTCGGCGCTCGTCGCCGGTGTTCTGGCCCTGTTTCAGGGTGTGACGATCCCGGCGGCCCCGACCGGGTACGTCAACGATTTCGCGAACATCCTCCCTGCCGATCGTGTCAGCCTGCTGACGCGGATCGCGGAAGACGTCAAGGCGAAGAGTGGCGGCGAGATCGCCGTCGTGACGATGGCCGACATCGGCACGCGTCAGGCATCCGAGATCGCGCTCGAGATCGGCCGCCAGTGGAAGATCGGCCAGAACGACGCCATCGGCTCGCGATCGCGGAACGCGGGCGTCGTGATCCTGCTGGTGCCCAAGGAATCGAACAGCAGTGGCAAAGGTGCGTGCCGCATCGAGGTCGGGCAGGGCAGCGAAGGGTTCATCACCGACGGCATGTCGGGTGAAATCTGCCGAGAGGCCACGCCGCTCTTCCGCGAGCAGGAGTACGCGCGCGGCCTGACCGTGATCACGACACGCGTGGCGGAGCGGTTTGCGTCCGAGTTCGGCTTCACGCTCGACACGACGCTGGTACCTCGGCGACCCGTAGCGGACGACAGCGAGGTGCAGATCAATCCACTCGTGGTCTTCATCATCATCCTCGTCATCATCTTCCTGGTGTCTCGTGCAGGACGCGGTGGACGAGGCGGGCGCGGCGGCGGTGGTGGCGGGTTCGTGCCGGTCATCCTGCCGGGGATCGGTGGTGGCGGATGGGGCAGCGGTGGTGGTTGGGGTGGTGGAGGCGGCGGTGGAGGTGGCGGCTTCGGTGGATTCGGCGGTGGTGGTGGTTTCAGCGGCGGCGGGGGAGGATCGGACTGGTGACGACATCGGCACGGCGGGAGACGGAAGAGGCCAGCGCCATTGCAGTCGGTGAACTGCTGGCGGCTGTGCAATCACTGTACGGCGATGCGTTGCGCACGGTCGTCCGCTTCGGCTCGGCGGTCGCCGGCGAGCTGATGCCCGGGCAGTCCGACACGAACCTGCTGATCATCGTGGACACCGTGCCCCTGTCCGCGCTGCTGCACAACGCCGAGGCAGTGCAGAAATGGACCGCCGCCGGCAATCCGGCGCCGCTGCTGCTGACCATGAAGGAGTGGCTCTCCTCGGCCGACATCTTCGCCATGGAGTACGCGGACATCCTGCATCGGCACCAGGTGCTGATGGGTGATCCGCCGTTCGAGGGCGTGACGGTCGGCGCGCGCGACCTGCGCCTCCACGTGGAGCGGGAAGCGATGGGCAAGCTCCTGCAACTGCGGCGTGCGGTGATGGCGGTCGGCAACGACCCGAAGATGCAGCTGAGATTGCTCGTGAACGGTTTGTCGACGTTGATGGTGATCTTTCGCGGCGTCGCACGCGTCGCCGGCGGGCCGCCACCGATGGACTACGTGAAACTGAGTCACGAAGTCGCCACGCTTGCCGGCTTCGATGCCAGGCCATTCGAACGGCTGGTGCTGCACGCGCGGCACGACGTGCAGATTCCAGTCAGTGATGTGCCGTCGATTCTGACGGGTGTGCTGGATGCGATGGAACGCCTGGTGGCGTACCTCGACCACGCGGGTGGGAGCGCGTGATCGGTGGCGTACTGCGTCATGCCGACGTGGTGTGCGACGATTCCCCGGGACTGCGTGAGGCAGTGCCGTTCACTTCCGAACTTCGAGAGAGCGAAACGATGCGTGCAATGACGATGGCAACGCCCGACACAGTGCGCGGCGCGCGGGCGCGATGGCTGCGACGTGCGGTCCTGCTCCTGCCGTTGGCGCTCGGCGCCTGCGGCTACAATTCGATTCAGACGCTCGATGAAACGGCGGCGAAGTCGCAGAAGGAAATCGAGGTGCAGCTGCAGCGCCGTGCCGACCTGATTCCGAATCTGGTGGCGACGGTGAAGGGCTTCGCGGCGCAGGAGAAGGGCATCTTCGAGGCGGTGGCGAAGGCACAGAGCGGCCTGACCGGTGCACTGGCGCGTCCGGGCGGTGCCAATCCTGCCGAGCTGGCGAATGCGAATGACAACCTGTCCCGCGCCGTCCTTCCGATGTTGACGCTGGTGACGAGTTATCCGAAGCTGAGCAGCGATGCGCAGTTCCTGAAGCTGCAGGACGAGCTGACCGGGACGGAGAATCGCGTGGCCGTGAGTCGCACCGACTACAACAACGCGGTGAACGAGTACAACGCCTACATCCGCAAGTTTCCGGCAGTGATGACGGCCAAGGTGCTCGGCAGCAAGCCGCGCGAATACTTCGAAGTGACGGATGCGGCGAAGCGTGATGCACCCACGGTGGATTTCAATGCGACACCAGCGGCGCCCGCCGCCGCCGCACCTGCAGTGACACCGCCGGCGGCAAAGCCGTAGGCGCAGAATGGAGGCGTGATGAGCCCAACGCGGCGAGAGATGACGGTACGTGGTGCGCGACGTGATGCGCGCCCGATTGCAGTGGTGCTCGTCGCGTTGGTCATGCTCAGCGGTTGTCTCACGAAGAAGCCGGAAGGTGAGAGTCTGAGTCCGGTTGCGATGACATACACCGTCCCCCTCACGATCGAGAGCCGGTTCCGTGAGGATGTGACGGTCTTCGTGGTGCACGATGGCATCGCGTCACGCCTGACTCGTGCGGGCAGTGTCACCACGACCAGGTTCGTGATACCCAAGCACATGATCGGCTCTCTCGGCGAAATCACGTTGCTGCTCGAGCCGATGGGCTCGCGATCCGGAATGGCTGATCGGGTACAGTCGCCGCGTGTGCGCGTGCTGCCGGGCCAGGGTCTGATCTGGACGCTCGAGACGAATCTGGCACGCAGTTTCCTGCAGGTCGTGCCGAGCGGGTTGGCGGAGGCTGATACCGTGAAGTGATGACGCGCGTGGTCGGCGCACGGACGAAAGGGCGGCGAACCGGTCCACTGGTTCACCGCCCTTCATCACATCCCCGGCAGAATTCAGCGTGGAGTCGGTGTGCCCCGTCGTCCGAAGCCGATGATACTCGCGTTGGGTGTGAATGCTTCCGCGATCGCCAGTACCCCGACGAACGCGAGAATCGAGACGATCGTCGTCTGCTTCCGGTTGAACACTTCCTTGGCGACGAAGGCGACGTCCCGAGTCGCGAAGTGCAGCTCTCCCTGCGCGAACGGTACCGTGCCGAGATCGGCGAACCGCACTTCATCCGCCTTGATTGCAATGGAGTCACCCGGTGCCTCGACCAGCACACCGGTGATCTCCATCGCCACGCCACCGAGCTTCTTCGCGTTGTTCGCGCGTCCCTCCGGCGACAATGTCAGGCGTCCCCTCGTGCCAGCCACCGCCTTCAGGTCATTCACCGTTTCGTACCTGTGACAGGCAGTGGCCGACGCGAGGCACAACGCGAACAGCAGCGTGCTGCGTGCAGCTGTCACGTTCTACCGCTGCCCGATGCAGGCCGCGCCGTTGGTCGACGTGGCGGTGACGGGGTCATTCCAGTTGCGCACCGGCTGGGCACCGAGGTCCGGCACGTTCGGATTCGCCGCACGTTCCTGCGAGCCGTACGGCAGGCGCGTCAGCACGTTCGTCTTGCCGGCGGTCGGCGTGATGTTCGGATAGCAGGTCCGCTTGTAGTCGTTCCACGATTCCAGCGTGCGGAAGGTGGCGACGTACTTCTCCTCCATGATGGCAGTGAGAAGTGCCGGGCCGGTGACGAGCAGCGTGACGTTCGGCAGCGGCACCGTTGCGCGCACGGCGTTCAGCGCCGCACGAGCTGCCGTCTCATCGTTGCCGCGATAGGCTGCCTCGGCTTCGATGAGCTTGTTCTCTGCCCAGGTGACGATCGGCATCGGTGCATCCGGACCGGCGATGGCGTCGGTGAGCCATGACGGATCCGGTTCGTTGCCAAGGCGCGGCGTCGTCCAGGGATACTGACCGACGATGGCGTTCGACGAGTTCGGCAGGAACCACTCCGTGAGCCGTGGATCGCCGCGCGTGCGCATCAGCTCGACGAGGACCCGTCCTGCCGCGACGTCGTCCGAACGCCCGACCTTGAATTCATACCAGCGATTCTGCTCTCCGACCGTGGTGCTCTGGTAGGAGACGAAGTCGTCGGCCGCCGATGCGATGCCGAGCAGCGCCTGCGCACGTGCAAGCGCGTACGCGCCAGGAATCCGCTCCGCCGTATGCATGTAGAGCCGCGCCTTCATGGTACGGGCCAGGCGCCCCCACTTGGCCGCGCTGCCGCCGTACGCGAGATCGCGTGCGCCGGGACCGACGCCACCACCAGCGATATTGGTGATCGCGGTGTCGAGCAACGCCTGCAACGCGGCGTACACGCTCTGCTGCGGATCGAGCGTAGCCGGTGTTCCGGCCGGATCGAGTGCGGTGCTGTAGCCGATGTCGCCATAGATGTCGGCCATGGCGCCCACGACGATCGCCTCCCAGGTCTGGAGGATTCCCAGGTACAGCCGATCGTTGCGGGCACGCGCCGCGTCCTCACCCTTGCGGATGTCGATCAAGCCACCGGCGGTGTACCAATTGCCAACCGCATTGAAATCTTCGGGCTGGTTGTACTGGTCATACGCCACCCACTGGCGTCCGTTGCCGCTGAGCTGCTGCATGACGACGTTCTGGAACATCGCCTGGTCGCTGGTGAGCTGCGAGAACATCACCGCCTGCATCGCGACGAACGACTGGTCGACAGTCGCCACGATCGGCTGGTTCGGATCCGTGTCGAGCTTTTCACCGGTGAACTTGAGACACGCTGTGGAGGACAGTCCGACAGCGGCAAGAACCACAAGATTGTGCATTCGCATGTTGACGTGACCTCCCTGGTCAGCGGTTGAGCGAGACGCTGATCACGAAGGACCGGGTCTGCGGATTGTTGAAGTAGTCCGCGCCACGATCGATCGTGGTGGATCCGTTCAGGCTCGTCTCGGGATCGATACCGGTGTAGTTGGTGCTGAGCAGCAGGTTGCGTCCGGCGAGGCGAAGGTCGGCGCTCGACAGGTTCAGCTTGGTGCGCAGCCAGGCGCCGGTGAACGAGTACGACGCCGACACTTCGCGCAGACGTGTCCAGCTGCCGTCTTCGACCAGCGGACCCTGCACTCCAGTGAAGATGCCGCCTCCGCCGCCAACACCCTGGTTGTAGTAGTTCTCACCGATCGGCACTGCGATGCCCTTGCCCGGGCCGAACGTCGCCTGCGGCTGGAACGTCTCGCCGAAGACGAGCTCATTGCCGGTGCAACCGGTTGCCGTGCAGTTCGCGCGCTTCGCTGTCTCGTCCCACGTGCCGAAGTGATAGAGCGCGCCGCGCGTGCCATTGTACACATCGCCACCGCGGCGAATGTCGACCAGCGTCGACAGCGTCAGCTTCTTGTACAGCGTGATGCCGAGGCGAACGGCGCCGGTCCAATCAGGATTCGGATCTCCGATGTCGCGATTCGCCTGGTCCTGAATCGGGAAGCCGTCGGCGTCGATGTACATCGCACCATTCGGCGCGCCGGCTGCGCGGCATGCCGCATTGAGGTCGATGTTGTCGCCGGAGTTGTTGGGAACCGTATTGTCGGTATCCGTCAATTCGAGGCGGCAGCGACCGACGTCATTCGCCCAGAACGTGCCGATTGGCTTGCCGACGACGGCCGCACCCGGAGAGAAGGTTCCGGGAATGAAGACAAACTCTGCACCGTCGATTCGGTCGACACGGTTCCGGTTCCGCGCCCAGTTGACGCCTACCTCTGCACGAAGGTTCGGGCGATCAATCACGCGCGTATTGAGCTGAACTTCGAAACCCTTGTTCGTGATGCCCATGCCGTTGGCCGACACTCGATTGTAACCGGTCGTTGTCGACGCAGGCACGCCAAGAATGATGTCAGACGTCTTGGCGTTGTAATACGTGACGGAGCCGTCGACGCGCTGATTGAACAGTGCGAAGTCAAGTCCGGCTTCCGTCTCCGCCGTGCGCTCCGGACCGAGGCTCGGTGACCCGCGTGTGTTGAAGGTGTACAGACCGCCGAAGCCTGCCTGCGACGCGTTGGTTGTGCCGGTACCGAAGGCGAACAGCTGTGAGCCGCTCGAGACCACCGACAGCAACTGATACGGATTCGGCTCACGTCCCGTCTCACCGTACGCCGCGCGTGCCTTCAGGTAGCTGAGCACGCCCTTCTGATTCCGGTTGCCCATGAAGTTCGTGATGTTCCATGCAGCGCTGAAGGCGGGGAAGATGTTCGTGCGGTTGTCCGGGCCGTACGACGAGGCCTGGTCGGCGCGAACGAGTGCCTTCAGGTACATCTGGTCATACAAGTTCACTTCCTGCTGCGCGAAGTAGCCGGCGATGTTCACCAGCGACTCGTAGTTTTGCGGCGACAGGTTCGTGCTCACGAGGTTGTTGAGCGTGAACACGCCGGAGCCGATGTAGCCCTGACCGAACACCTGGTTGGTGCGGCTGCTGCGGCTGTTCAGGTTCTGGCCGACGGTGAGTGTCGCATCGAGCCATGGGAAAAACCGCTTGTTCGCCGTCGCGATCAGGTTGTGGTCGATCTGCAGGTTCGTGATCGTGCCCTGCGTCAGCTGACCCGTCAGCGCGGCGCCGGCGCTGCCGGGAGGCAGTGCGGTGAGGCGCTGGTCGGTGAAGTAGTCCTCACCGAGCGTGTAGTTGAAGCGCAACCACGATGCCGGCTGGTATTCGAGGCTCAGGTTACCGACCACACGGTTCACGTCCGTCAGGTTCTTCTGCTGATTGATGGCCCAGAACGGATTTTCGTAGACGGGGTCCTGCGCCTGCGTCGGACGCGGGCTGCGGTAGCTGCTAGCGAAGCCAAGATCGGTCAGGTACGGCATCTGGTTGTATTCCGGCGACGTGCGTGTTGCACCGAGCAGCAGGCCGGACAGGTTCGAGCCGCGCTGCACGAACGATCCGTTGTTCTGGATGTAGGCGACGTTGCCACCGAGCTTGATCTTGCTGCCGAGTGCCTGCGTCGCCTTGAGCCGGATGTTGTACCGGTTCATGTAGCTGTTCGGGCCCTTGATGATGCCCTGCTGGTTCGTGGCACCGAGCGACAGGAAGAACGTGCGTGCCGCGTCACCGCCGGAGATCGACAGCTGGTTGTCGAGGTTCGTGGCGGTCTGGAACAGTTCGCCGAAGTGATCGTAGGTCGGCGTGCCGGCGGCGAGCGCCGGACCCCAGTTGCGGCCGCTATTGTAGCAGTTGGCCGCGCCTGACGAGAAGTTGCACGACGGGGTGACGCCGTTGTTGCCAAGACCGTAGGTGGTCTGCAGCGGATAGGCGCGGTTGACGTTGTCGAGGTTCAGGTTCGTCGACCACGAGTACCGCGTCGGACCGGCACGACCGCTCTTGGTCGTGATGAGGATGACACCGTTCGCTGCGCGCTGGCCGTAGATCGCGGCGGCCGCCGCGCCCTTCAGGATTTCGACGTTCTCGACATCGTTCGGGTTGATGTCGACGAGGCGGTTGGACGCGATGGCACCGCCACCGTCGGCGCCCCCGGACGTCGTCTGCTGCGCGGAGTTGTCCACCGGCATGCCGTCGATGACGAACAGCGGCTGGCCGTCACCCTGCAGCGTCTTGAGGCCGCGGATGGTGATCGACGTGCTCGCGCCCGGATCGCCCGCGCCCGACGTGACCGTCACACCGGGTGCCTTCGATGACAGGGCGTTGACGAGGTTGCGCTCCGACGCCTTGACGATGTCGACGGCTTCGACGGTCGAGGTGACCGTGCCCAACACTTCGCGCTGCGACGACGTACCAGATCCCGTGACCACCACTTCACCGAGGCGCAGCGGATTGGCGACGAGCACGAAGTCGTGCGAGACGGTGCCGGCCGAGATCGTGATCGACGCCGTGCTCGGACGATATCCGAGTGCACGCGCGCTGAGCTGTGCCGTCTGGCCGAGCACACGACCGCTCGGCACGACGAATGTGTAGCGGCCGTTGCCGTCGGTCTGCGCGCCGAGTCCGAGAGCGGTGATGGACACGCTCGCGAACTGCAGTGGCTGGCCAGCCTCACTGGTCACCTTGCCGGTGACGGTGGCGGATCCTTGTGCGGCGGCGGTCTGCGCGCAGAGGATCGTACTTGCGGCGGCGACGGTCCAGACGCACAGACGTCGCTGCAGCCCATACTTCGACTTACTCATGCACAACCTCCTCTGACCGGGGAGCGGTCGTGGCGATGTCGTGGAAAGCACATCGCACGTGACGACGCGCAACAGGCCGCAGAGAGTTCTGCGGCATATTGGGCGTCACGAATTTGGAACATTGACATTCCAAGGGTGTTGCCGGACTGCGCGGGAGTCAAGCGAATCGGCGCATCCGGTAACAGAAAGAGTTCCACGCTGCCGATAGCTCATTCGCGATAGGTACAGCGGGAGTGAATGTCCCGCTCGGTTCGCGACAGTCAGTCGTTCGCTCGCGCTACCGCAACGATCCCGCGGCGCAATCAGCGATCATTGGAAGAGCTCGCTTGCTCGATGCGCGCGTGCGTTCGCCTGATCGTCTCGAACTCAGCGAGGAGCGCGGGCAGCGTTTCCGCAGACCGCAGCAGCGCGCGGTTCTCCGCGCGCAGAAACCCTGCAGCGACAGCGCCATCGAGCGCGGCAGTGAGCGGCGCCCAGAACCCGTCGGCATCGAGCACGCCAATCGGCTTGCGATCGATATCGAGCTGCGCCCAGGTGAGCGCCTCGAACAGTTCATCGAAGGTGCCGTAGCCACCGGGCAGGGCAATCACCGCATCGCTCAGCGCGGCCATGCGCGCCTTGCGTTCATGCATCGACCCGACGATGTCGAGCGCCGTCAGTCGACGATGTGCAATCTCGCGATCGGCGAGTCCGCGGGTGAGCACACCGAAGACCTGGCCGCCGGCATCGAGCGCGCCGTCGGCCACGGCACCCATGCAGCCGACGGCGGCACCACCGTAGACGACGCCGATGCCGAGATTCGCGAGATCGCGGCCGAGGGTGCGGGCGGCGTCCATGAAGCGTGGGTCTGCTCCGTCGTGTGAGCCACAGAACACGGCGATGCGTAGCAACCGGATTTCAGTCATACTGCAATGTCTGTGTCTGCTGCCGAACGGCAACCGCATCAACGCAGAGGCGCACAAGGGCAGAGGCGCAATGACGTAAAATGGGAACGGCAACGGCAACTGCCACGGCAAGAGCAACAGCTTCAACGCAAAACTGCAACAGCCGCAAAACTGCTTTAGGCGCGCAGCAGACGCTCGGCAGTTTTGCGGCAATTGCAGTTTTGCGTTAAAGCAGTCGCATTAATTGCTCTGGTGTTTCTGTTCTTTGCGTCCTGGCTGTTGCTGCCCTTCGCGCCTCTGCGTTGAGCAGTTCAAGTCGCCGGATCAGATCACGCGATTCCGCTCGAAGATCAGGTTCCGCGGCGTCACGCGCCACTCGTAGTTGCGGAAGAGTGGTGCGCCGCCGTTCACGGAACGATCCGTCTGCTCGACGCGCATGCGCGCACGGATCACGACGGACACGATGCGATCGTAGTCGTTGGTGGTGTCGGCATCGAAACCGTTCGCCTGCGTGCGCTCCGTGCCGTTCGTGAACTGCAAGCGCGTCGTGAACGATTCGACGCCGCGCGCCGTGATCGACGTGCGCAGCTGACCGTCGAGCGTGAACCCATCGGCCCGCACGAGCGTGTTGGTAGCCGTGTTGCGATACCACCCCGTCACGTTCAATCGCTGGACCGCCACGCCGTTGCGCGTCAGGCGCAGGCCACCGGTGAGTCCCGCCGGATACACGAACAGCGTATCCGCATTCGAGAACGTCAGTCGCTTGATCCCGGCGCCACCACTCGTGACCTGCGTCATCACGATCAGGCGACGCTCGTTCTGCACCTGCAACAGTGCGACATCCCCGACACGAATCTGGAACGGCACGACGTTCGGGTCCACGACTTCGATGCAGGTCGCGCCGCACGTCCCGCCCGGCGGCAGCGGATCGGTCGTGTCGGTCGGTACCACCATGTTGTACACCTCGGCCTGATTCGGCAGGAACGGCACCGAGATGGCGACCACCGTGTCGCCGCGCGTGGCCACACTGCCGAACGGTTGCGTGGACTCGAACGCCACGCCGGCGTCGGCCAGGTCACGCGTGATGGCCAGTCCGACGAAACGCGCGTCCCGATTGAGTCCGTCGCGCAGGTCGCTGCCGCGGCTCGAGCGCAGCGTCGCCGTCGCAAAGTTCGCCGATACGGCCAGCACGATCACGCCGAGCACCATCGACATCAGCAGCTCGATCAGCGTGAAGCCGTGGCGAGAAGCGTCTGTCCCGCGAAGCGGGACCGGTCGCGATGTGATGCGCATCAGAGAATCGGCGACATCGTGCCGCCGCGATAGGCGTTGGTCATCAGGCGGATCGGTGCGGCGGTGCCGGGACCGGTCACGACGACCTCCAGACGCAGCAGGTTCGTGCGCTCGACCGTCACCAGCAGCTCTCGCGTGAACGCGCCGCTCGCATCGGGCAGGCCTTCCGCATTCACGCGCGTCGGCGACTCGGCGGCGATGCTCCATGCGTCACGACCGCGCACATTCTCGAGATAACTGCGCGCCACGTTCAGTGCGGCGCTGCGCGAGGTGGATTGCGTCTGCGTGCGGATGCGTACCGTGTTCGCAGCGCCGATCGCCATCACACCCGTGGCGAGCAGCACCACCGCGACCATCACCGACAGCAGTGCAAATCCGGCTCGGTCTCGTACGAAGGTTGTCGATGCAGTCTGCACATGTGTCATAACCAGGCACCATCCACCCAACGCCAGACGCGCACGTTGGCTGCAGGGGTGATCTCCACAGCACTCACTGCCGAGCTGTCGGAGTCGTACGTGAGGTACAGGACTGCGGACGTGCCGAACGGTTCAGTGGTGCCGCGCGCGCCGAATTGAATGCGTCGTGCGCCGTACGGTGGCGTGGCGACGGTATCGGTCGGGATGAGCGGCGCGAGACCGCGACCGAAGACGACGTGCTGGCCGAGCACGCGACTGTTCATCGGACCGAAGGCTGTCTGTTCGCTGGCATTCTCCGCGATCACGGTGTCGCGATTCTGGTCGAGAAACGATTGCCACAGTGTATCGGTGACGACCACGCGCACGAGCGCACGGGTCGCATACGCGCGCGTCCGTGCGAGATCGAGATCCTGCGCGAGCAGCCGCGAATTCTGCTCGACCGTGCCCTTCGCCGACGGGCGCAGGCGCGGCGCGGCGATGGACGTGATGACGCCGAGCAGCACGAGCACGATCAGCATCTCGACGAGCGACGTGCCTGGTCGGCGCGACATCAGAACACGTTCCGATAGGAGATCTGCAGCACCGAGCCGAGTCGCGGCGTGCCGGGGGGCAGCAGCATCGGATTGCGGAAGCGTGTCTCGAAGCTCCAGTTGCGCACCGGCGCGTTGTAGTAGGCACGACCACCGTTGAGCGTGTGTCCCCAGAGGCGTGCGGACTGTCGGCTGACGAACAGCGAGACGAGCGAGCCGGTGTAGTTGAACGGTGTGCCGGCCGCGCTGCCGCCCCAGTCTTCGAGGAATCGCGGGAAGTTCTCGAGACCGCCGCCGTACGGCTGTGGTGATCCGCAGTTGCGTGCATCACATGGCGTTTCCGAATTGCCGGCGAGCAGCGCGGCCCACACGCTGGTCGTGGCGAAGGTGCGTGGTCGCGGAAAGGTCGTCGACGCCGCATCGGTCCACGAGTTCGACAGGAACGACGCGACGTCGGCGATGAGCGCGGCCGGTTTCCAGTTGGTCGTGTTGTAGTCGCCCCTCACGTACATCGCCGCGTTGGTGACGATGGTCATGCCACCAGGCTCACCGGCGAATTGCGGATCGGGCAACTGTGCGCCATTGCGAATGCGCAGGGCGGGGTAGTCGCGATCGACGAGGGTGCTGTCGCGACCCTGGAACTCGACGTAGATGATGCTGACCTGTCGATCACTCGGATTGACGTTCACGAACGCGCGCAGCGCGTTCATGTCGAGTTCGAGCACGTCCGGTCGCTTCATCTCGCGGCCGTCCCAGAAGGCGTTGCGCACGAACTGGAAGACGGCAGGACAGGCGGCACCGAGCGGCACACGACCGCCGCCGCGGAAGAATGCCGCGTCGGCGCAGATGTTGACGAGCGGATTGGCGAGGTTCACGACGAGGCGCAGATCGGCCTTGTTCGCCATGCGCACCTGTGCCACGTCAGGTGTGTCGCCGCCCTGCGCCGGCAGCACCAGCTCCACCGGATCCATCCCGCCGGGCAGCGGCAGGCGCAACGGACGCACGCCACTGACACGACTCATCAGCTTGCCGTTGAATCGCAGGTTGCTGCGTGCGACGAACGTCGCACCCGGCATGCTGCGACTGTCGAAATCGAGCGGCGTGAGGACGTTCGCGTTGTTGGCGATGTTGACACCGGCGAGCGTGGTCGGGGTGTCCTTGCGCGACCAGAACACGCTGTCGGCGGCGGTGATCTGGTTCATGTAGTTCGCGTTCGCCGAACTGAGATACAGGCTGCGGTTCGAATGCACCCAGCCGCTGAACGTCATCGGCGGACCGTTGTTGATCTCGAGGTCGCGATCGTAGAACACGCCGAACTGGAAGATCGGCACCGACTGCACCGACACTCCGAGTTCGATGGCGGCATGACTGCCGGTCGGATCTTCCGCAGTCACGCGCACACTCATCGGCTGTTCGAGTGCGTACAGTCCGGCGAACGCGCCGCGCGTGATGATGCGGTTGACCGGTGCACCGACGACCTGCGTCTGCTGGCTGAACGAGAAGCCGGGCAGGGTGGGCGTGGTGAGACCGGTGATGTCGCCGGGCGTGATGATGCCGTCGGCCATCGCGGCGTCCAGCTGCGCCATGATCTGGTCACCGGCACCTTCGGCCGCGTAGGCGACCCGACTGGCCTTGATGTCGACGCCCGAGGTCCGGGTGTAGACGGCGACGGCCGCCGTGGCGACCCCGATCAGGGCCCCGAACAACACCAGCAGGAGCAGCGTGGACTCGAGGGCGAACCCTCGGCGGGCGCAATGCACGTACGCGGACTCGTCAAACCGGCGAAGGCTCACACGGAAACGCGACATACCACACTCCAGAGGCAGACTCGACCAGTGGACGATGGACGTGGGGCACTGGTAACAGCCGAGTCTGGCTCTGGATTGTGGTCGTTCTTTCTGGGGTCGGTCGGAGTGGGGCGCTGCGGGTGGCTGAGTCGGGCAACTCCAGTCAGGTGGTGACAGGGTGCTGCGTTCATTCCGTGCCCGAGAGTAAGGCAGGGGGTGCGCCAGTCGGGCTCTGCCTTGGCAACGTGTTAATCTGCTTAGACTTACGATTTCGCTGCGGCTGCTGTTCGCGGTGGCGCTGGCAGCGTTTCGCGAGAGTTCGGGCGATCTGCGGCAGTGTTTCCCGGAGTCGTTCGCGTTGCGAGCCCCTACTGCATTGCTGAGTCCGCTAAAAGTGTTCGCGCGGGGGCGCGGGGGCGCGGCGCGGTCATTCGCGTGGCTTGCTTGGTCGGTTGCCTTCGAATTGCAAAGCTGCACACGGAGCCGCGGAGCCGCTAAGCCTCGAACTCTTCACTCGCGGGTGGGACATCGACAGCGCATTCGGACCAACAACTTTTTTGGGGAACAGCGACTCGCAGTTGCAGTTCCAAAAAATCACCCTCTCCCACTTTCCGGATGTTGGACCGGCGCGGTGAACGCCCCGCGTCCCCGCGTCCCCGCGCGAACACTTTTCGTCTGCTCGCCGACCTCCCCCAGTGGCGAGTGGCGAACGAGTCAGGTCGCCGACTCTTCGCGCGGAAACAGCGGAGCGCCCTTGGTCACCCGCCAGCCAGCGGCGTCGACAGCCGCCAGGGTCGGCCATGGGCGCGTGTGTACGGTGCCGGGGGCGCCGAGGGCCTCCCACAGCGCCTGCGCCTTGCTCGGCATGAACGGCGCGATCGCAATGGCTTGCCGCGCCAGTGAGCGGCCGAGGGTACCGAGAACTTGCAGCAGCTCCTCGCGCTGCTCAGGTGCCTTGGCGAGGGCCCATGGCTGCGAGGACTGCACGTATTCATTGGCGCGCGCGACGGTCTTCCAGATCGACGCGAGCCCCTCGTGGAGCAGATAGCCGCGCGAGCCGTCCATGGCCGACGCCGCGTCTCCGAAGTCCGCCAGATCGGCCGTCTCGAGATCCGACGCCCCCGCAGCGGGAATGACGCCTTCGTTGTACTTCTCGATCATCGACGTCACTCGGCTCGCCAGATTGCCGAAGGCGTTGGCCAGATCGGCGTTGTAGCGCTCGCCGAATCGCTCCCACGAAAAGCTGCCGTCGCCGTCGAACGGGATTTCGCGGAGCAGGAAATAGCGGAAGGCGTCACTGCCGAACCGTGCGATCGCCTCGCCGAGGTCGAGTTTGACGCCTGCGCTCTTGCTGAATCGTTCACCGCCGAGCAGCACGAAGCCGTGACCCCAGACCCGCTCGGGTAACGGCAGGTCGGCCGCCATCAGCATGGCGGGCCAGATCACACAGTGAAAACGAGTGATGTCCTTGCCGATGACATGCAGCTGCGCCGGCCAGCGCGTGTCCCATCCCGCCTGATCGGGAAAACCGGTCCCGGTCAGGTAGTTCGGCAGGGCATCGAACCAGACGTACGTGCTCTGCTGCTGACCATCGCTGGTCGCGCGCGGAAAGGGCACGGCCCACGTGTTGCGCGACCGGCTCGCCGATACGTCCTCGAGCCCACTGTCGAGCAGGCCGATGATCTCGTTTCGGCGACTCGACGGCTGGCAGAAGTGTGGATTGCTATCGAGCAGCGCGCGGAGGCGATCGGAATACGCCGAGAGACGGAAAAACCAGTTGCGTTCCTGCACCCATTCGAGCTCACGCGTCGGATGCAGGATGCAATGGCCGTCGACGATTTCCGCATCGGTCTTGAACGCTTCGCAGCCGACGCAGTACCAGCCGGCATAACTCTTCTCGTAGAACGCGTCGGGCGACGTGGCGAAGATCCGTTCGATCAGCGCCTGCACGCCGACCTTGTGTTGCGGCGACGTGGTGCGGATGAACTGATCGTTCGAGATCTGCAGCGAGCGCCACATCTCCTGAAAGTGTGTCGAGATCTCGTCCACGAATGCCTGCTCCGAGACGCCCGCCACCGCTGCTGTCTGCGCAACCTTCTGGCCGTGTTCGTCCATGCCGATCATGAAGTGCACATCATGGCCAAGCTGCCGGTGCACACGCGCGATGGCGTCGGCGCCGATTTTTTCGAAGGCGTGACCGATGTGCGGGTCACCATTCGCGTAGTCGATGGCGGTGGTGATGTAGAAACGCGACACGAGAGAGCGGTTGAAGGCAAAGGCGAACCGCGCGCCGAGTGTTGGCGCGCGGTCGTCTCCGCAATCTACTGAGCGGGGGTATCGTCGCCCGTGGGAGGTCGATTGCCACGCCCACGGCGTCCACCGCGGCGACCGCGACGTCGGCGGCGCTTCGGGGCGTCAGTGGCGGAGCCATCCGCGCCCGCAGCCGCCTCGTCACCGTCATCCTCGCCGTCGTCGTCCGCGTCATCGACCACGTCGTCTTCCAGAGACGGTGCCGCGACGACGATTGGAGTGGCGACCGGTGTCTTCACGCGCGGTGCCGGCGGCGACACTGATGCCACTGGCGGTGCAGGTGGTGTCGGCACCTGCGGTAGCACGGGCAACGTGCGATCGGACACCGGCACCCGCGTACGCTCCGGCAGTGTCGGCGCATCGTCGAACGGCAGCACGCCTTCTTCCGCAGCGTCACGTGCATCGGAGATGCTGAATTCCTCGGTCACACCCGGCGTCCACGCCGACGTCTCGCGCCGCAACTCGACGAGCGTCAACACGCGCGACTCTCCATCCGGCGCGCGCAGCGTGACGCGATCGTGGAAGATGTCGTTGAGCATGACCTTCTCTTCGCCCTTCGTCGTCACGATGATCTTCCCTTCCTTCGGGAAGCGCTTGCGGCTCTGCACGTAGAACTCGTGCTCGTATCGCAGGCAGCACATCAACCGGCCGCACGCGCCGCTGATCTGCGTCGGATTGAGCGAAAGTTTCTGATCCTTCGCGACACCGAGGTTGACGGGCCGCAGATCCGGCAGCCAGGAGGCGGAGCAATACTGTCGTCCACACCGACCGATGCCATCCAGTCGCTTCGCTTCATCCCGCACACCGATCTGCTTCAACTCGATGCGTGCCTTGAATGTCGCGGCGAGGTCGCGCACCAGCGTGCGGAAATCGACGCGCTTCTCGGCCGTGAAATAGAGCGTCAGCTTGCGACGATCCCACTGCCAGTCCGCATCGGTGAGCTTCATCTGGAGTCCGAGCGCACGCACCTGCGCCATGGCCGCGCGCCGCGTCGTCTCGTTCTCGGCGAGCAGCGTGTGCGCTCGCTTGATCTCGTCCACTTTCGCCACCCGAACGACGCGTCGCGTCGCCTCGCCGATGGCCACTCCATGCGCCACGCCGGCGTAGCGCTGCTCGGCCAACGCGCCAACGGCGTGCACGGTCCCGAGGTCCTCCCCGCGATCACCCTCGACGATGACGTGCGTCGGTGGTGCGGGAGGCGGAACCACATCCTCCCAGCGGAAGAACTCCTTCCGGTTGCCCTTGAAGGCGACCTCGATCAGGTCCGACATCAGGTGTGGTGCGTCAATGCGGAATCGGTCAACCGATGTACTGGCCCATGCGCAGGAACTTCTCGCGACGCCGGCGCACGAGTTTCTCCGGGCGCAGGCCGCGAAGATCGTCGAGCAGGCGCACGAGCGTGGTCTTGAGCGTGGCGGCGGCGGCTTCGTGATTGGTGTGCGCGCCGCCTTCCGGTTCCGGCACGATCTCGTCGATGACCTTGAGGTCGAGCAAGTCGGGGGCGGTGATGCGCAGCGCCTTGGCCGCGCGTTCCTTCGCGTCCACCGACTTGTTGTCCTTCCAGAGGATCGCGGCGCACCCCTCGACGGAAATCACGGAATAGACGGCGTTCTCGAGCATCAGCACACGATCGGCGACGCCGAGTGCGAGTGCCCCACCGGACCCGCCTTCGCCGATGACCGTGGCGATGATGGGCGTGGACAGCTGGCTCATCTCGAAGATGTTGCGGGCGATGGCTTCACTCTGACCGCGTTCCTCGGCGCCAAGACCAGGCCATGCGCCAGGCGTATCGATGAATGTGAGCACGGGCACCTGGAACTTCTCGGCCAGCTTCATCAGGCGCAGCGCCTTGCGATACCCCTCGGGGTGCGGCATCGCGAAGTTGCGCTTCAGGTTGTCCTTCGTATCGCGGCCGCGCTGATGCCCGATGATCATCACCGTCTCACCTTCGAGACGTGCCCAGCCGCCGACGATGGCGGCGTCCTCGCGGAACGCACGATCTCCGTGCAGCTCGATGAAGTCGGTGAAGATCCGTTCGATGTAGTCGAGCGTGAACGGCCGCATCTTGAAGCGCGCAACCTCCACGCGCTGCAGCGGCGTCAGTTGCTTGTAGATCTCGCGGCGAAGTTCAGTGAGGCGCTTCTCGAGCGGCTCGATTTCCAGCGCAACCCCGAACGAGGCATCACCAGCCAGGCGCTTGAGGTCGTCGATCCGCTGCTCGAGTTCGGCGATGGGTTTTTCGAACTCGAGCGCTGCAGCAGTTGCCATGGTGCTTCTCTCCTCAGCGCGCTCAATTGCCGCGCACGAGCCGTACTCGCTCGTGACCCAGCAAGGCGCGCAAGTCGGTCAAAGCGGCCCCATCGGCCGCCATGGTCAGCGTACGTGAACGGAAGCGCGACGGCGCGCCCTGCCCGTCAATCCAGAACACTTCCAGTGGTGCCGTTCCGGGATGGCTCTCCGCCACGGCCCGGATGTCACCCATCACGGCGGGAGACAGCGCAGCACTCGACTCCAGTTGCAAAGACACGATGACCGCGCCATTGGTCCGGCGTTCGGCCAGCGGGATCACATCATCGACAAAGAACGTGGGCTTCTCATTGTCCTGATCCCGGCGCCCGTACCCGCCCTTCAGCAGGATCGGCACATCGGTCCGGATCCGGTCGGCCAGCACCGACCAGGCCTCGGGGAATACTAGGACCTCGGCAGACCCTGAGAAGTCCTCGACCGTCAATCGCGCATATTCCTTTTGTGAGCCTTTGCTAATCTGTCTCTTTACTGTCGTGATGACGACGCCCAAAGCCATGCGATCCGGCGTCCAGCCCTGCAGCTGCGCCACGGTGTGCGTCGCGAACAATTCACACTCGGTGCGGAACGGTTCGAGGGGGTGGCCGGAGATGTAGAAGCCGAGGATCGCCTTCTCCTGCGACAGGCGCTCCGAGTCGGACCAGACGGGAGTATTGGGCAGCGTGGGGCCATGTTTTGACTGACCGTTCACTGTCGGGGCCGCCGGGCCGAGATCGCCGAACAGCGAGCCCTGCCCAATGGTCGCTTCCTCCTGCTTGAGGCCGGCTTCGCTGATCGCGGCGTCGAGTGCCGCGATCATCTGGGCGCGATGGCCACCCAGCGCGTCCAGCGCTCCACTCTGGATCAGGGCCTCGAAGACGCGGCGGTTGCACAGCCGAAGGTCCACACGTTCGCAGAATTCGAAGAGCGAGGTGAACGGTGTCGTGCCGCGACCGAGCAGGATCGAGTCGATCGCCGCGCGGCCCACGTTGCGCACGGCACCGAGGCCGAAGCGGATCCGCTTGTCGCCGATGACGGTGAACTTGAAGTTCGACTCGTTCACGTCCGGCGGCAGGATCTCGATCCCCATTTCGCGCGCCTCGGCGATGTACTTGATGACACTTTCCGTGTCACCGATCTGCGAGGAGAGCAACGCCGCGAGAAACTCCGCCGGGTAGTGCGCCTTGAGCCAGGCGGTGTGATAGGCGACGATCGAATACGCGACGCTGTGACTCTTGTTGAATCCATAGCGGCCGAACGTCTCGATCTGCGCCGCGATCTCCTTGATGATCTTCGGATCGTGGCCACGCGACACGGCCTTCGTCTCGAACTTTCCGAGCTCGAGCCCGATCAGTACCGAATCCTTCTTGCCCACCGCCTTGCGCAGCACGTCGGCTTCGGCGAGCGAGATACCAGCCAGCACCTGCGCGATACGCATCACCTGTTCCTGATACGTGATGACGCCGTAGGTCGAGGAGAGGATCGTCTCGAGCTCGGGGAGCGCATACGACACCGGCTCCTCACCCTTCTTCCGACGGATGTAGACCTTGTGCATGCCGGCATCGAGCGGGCCGGGACGCAGCAGTGCGTTCGAGGCGACGAGGTCGTCGAAGCGGTCGCACCGCATGCTGCGCAGCACGTCCGTCGCGAGCGGCGACTCGAACTGGAACACGCCGGCCGTACGACCGGCGCGCAGCATGCGATACGTCGCCTCGTCGTCGAGCGCGAGGGTGTCGAGGTCGATCTGCACGCCGGTGCGGGCGAAGATGTTCTTCACGGCATCGGTCACGACGGTGAGCGTCGTCAGGCCGAGGAAGTCCATCTTCAGCATGCCAGCCTTCTCGAGGCTGTTCATGTCGTACTGCGTCACCACGACCGACTCGTCGTCGCCCGAGCCGGCACCCTTCGATGACTGGGTGCAGATCGGCACGTAGTTGTCGAGCGGACCCGGCGCGATCACGACGCCCGCGGCGTGCACGCCCGTGTGGCGCGACAATCCTTCAAGCGCCGATGCGTAGTCGAGCAGCTGACGATAGCGCTCCTCGTTCTCGTACCGCGCCTTCACTTCCGGCACAGCCTTGATCGCTTCCTTGACGGTGAGCGAGTTGTTGGGCGCGTTCGGGATGAGTTTCGCGAGCGCGTCGGTTTCTCCCGGCGTGAAGCCGAGCACGCGACCGACGTCCTTGACGGCGGCGCGGCTCTTCATCGTCCCGAACGTCACGATCTGCCCGACGCTTTCCTTGCCGTACTTCTGTCGCACGTACTCGATCACTTCACCGCGACGTTCGAAGCAGAAGTCGACGTCCACGTCCGGCATCGAGATGCGTTCGGGATTGAGGAAGCGCTCGAACAGCAGGTCGAACTTGAGTGGGCAGACGTTCGTGATCTTCAGCGCATACGCGACGAGCGACCCGGCGGCGGACCCGCGGCCCGGCCCGACGGGAATGCCACGATCTCGGGCGGCCTTGATGAAATCCCACGTGATCAGGAAGTAGCCGGCGTACCCGGTACGCGTGATCACGTCCAGTTCATACGTCAATCGTTCCTGCACTTCCTGCGGGAACGGGTCGCCGTACCGTTCCCTGGCGCCCGCCTCGGCGAGTTGCACCAGCAGGTCGTTCTCGCTCGTCACACCCTCGGGCAGGGGGAACGCCGGCACGAAATACTGCTTCTTGAACTGGACGTCGGTTTCCTCGGCGATCTTGAGGGTATTCTCGAGAACGTCGGGCCGGTCGGGAAACCTGGCGCGCATTTCATCGGCGGACTTGAAGTACAGTCCCCCGTCATAGTGCATCCGGTTGGTGTCGTTCCGGTCCTTACCGAGGCCGATGCAGAGCAGCACGTCGTGTGCGTCGTGCGAATCGATGGTGAGGAAATGCGCGTCATTGGTGGCGATGACGGGCAGGCCCATCTCGGTGCCGAGCGTGAAGATCTGTTCATTGAGCCGTGCCTGCCCGCCGGAATCGTGGGCCTGCACCTCGAGGTAGTAGCGGTCCTTGAACACCTCTGCGTACCAGGCGGCGACGGCGCGCGCCTCGTCGAGGCGATTGTGCTGGAGATGGGTGGCGACCTCGCCGGCCAGGCAGGCGGAACTCACCACCAGTCCCTCGGAATACTTCGCGAGCAGCTCCCGATCGACACGGGGGCGCGTATAGAAGCCTTCGGTGTACCCGAGGGAGGACAGCTTGATGAGATTCTGGTAGCCGACCCGGTCGCGGGCCAGCAGCACGAGGTGGTAGTACGGCCGCAGTCCGGGACCCGGACGGGCCTTCAGTCGTCTGTCACCGGTGGCGACGTAGGCTTCCATGCCGAGAATAGGGCGGAGACCCGCTTTCCGTGTCTTCTCCTGAAACTCCCACGCGGCGTGCATGTTGCCGTGATCAGTGATCGCGAGCGCGGGCTGCTCGAGTTCCTGGGCGCGGCGGATGAGGTCATCGAGCCGGTTGGCGCCATCGAGCAGCGAGTACTCGGAGTGACAATGCAGGTGCACGAAAGACATAAGTCCGGTAATCTAACTGAGCACGACAGGCGCAGCGGCGTGTCGGCTCGACTTCATCCCGAGCGTAAGTTCATGATACGAAACAGTTTGTGCGGCTCGTGGCAAAACGTTGCCCGGGGTGGAATTCTGGCCGCGTGCGGGGCACTGGCGGCCTGCTCGGACAGCAATGGCACGGTGGATCCGCCGCCGGTCAATGCGAGTGTCACGGCCGTCACGCTCGACGTCTTCGGTGCGTCGACGGTGACGGGGAGCGGCGGGGTGAAGTTCGTGAATCCGGGGCGATACGCGGTGATACCGCAGTACGCCGCGGACTCGGATTTTGCGGTCGGGACGAGTCGCGCGTCCGTCCCGAGTTACCCGTTTGCGATCGGCGGCCTTGGAACGCTCACGGCGCGCGTGTCGCCCATCGCGGCGCAGCCGACCGCCAGTCTCAGCGTCGCGGAAGCATTTCACCTTCGCCTCCGGCAGATCGAACGTGCGGAGGCTCCGCGGGCGATCGCGTATCAACAGCAGCTCAAGATGCGGCCGCCGGTGAGCCTGCAGGTCCAGGCCGCACAGGCGCAGCCGGAAAATCGCGACTTCAAGGTGTTGTCGTCGCTCACGGGCAGCACGTACACCACCGTCACGGCGCGGTTGTTGTACACGGGCACAAACGTTCTGCTGTACGTGGACAACGGCGCACCCACGACGAACACATTCACGGATGCCGAATACGCGGCATTCGGAAGGCAGTTCGACACCGATCTCTTCCCGATCGACACCGCCGCGTTCGGCACGACGTCGGACATCGATGCAAACGGCAAGACGTATGTGTTGTTCACGCCGATCGTGAATCGACTGACGCTCAGCACAGGCTCCTGCGGTTCGTATGTTGCCGGCTTCTTCAACGGCGCCGACCTGTCCGGCAGCACGAACGGCAACCGTGCCGAAATCTTCTACTCGTCGGTGCCTGGTGAACCTGCCGGTGGTCCGAGCTGCACGCTCCTGAGCACCGCCGTGGTGCGCAACAGCGCGCCGGCCACGTTCATTCACGAACTGCAGCACATGATCTCCTACAACCAGCATGTGCTGGTCCGGAGCGCGGGTACGGAGGCCATCTGGCTCAATGAAGGCCTGAGCCACATGGCCGAAGAGCTGGGCGGCAAGTTGTACGAATCGCACTGGCCGTGCCCGAATCTGCCGCCGTGTCCGGCGTCGCCCGGTCGCGCGAGCACCGCGCAGATCTTCCCCGATTCCGCACAGGGTTTCCTGCCGCCGAATTTCGGCAACGCGTACGATTTCTTTTCGGCCCGACAGGATTATTCACTCACATCGCCGACCGGCTTCGGCACGATCGAGGAACGCGGCGTGGCCTGGTTGTTCCTGCGGTGGCTGGTCGACCAGAAGGGTGAGTCGAAGCTGAGGCAGCTGGTGCAGACACGGAACTCCGGTACTGCCAACATCGAAGCCGCCGCCGGCGAGAACTTCCAGACGCTGTTCGCAGACTACCTGACGGCGGTGCTGCTGGATGATTTCCCGGGCGCGACGACAGGGCAGATCGCGTCACGTTACCAATTCACGAGCCGCAACCTGCGCGCCATCTACGCGCGACTGAACTCGATCGCCTCGGCGTCGTATCCGACGGCCTATCCACTCGATGTGAACGACCTCTCCACGGCGAGTGACCTGACGCCGGCATCGGTCGCCGCCACGTATCAGATGAAACCCGGTTCGCTGGACCTGTTCCAGTTCACGTCGACCACCGCGCAGGCCGGAATGTCCCTCAAGCCGCCCACCGGAACGTTCAGGAGTGCGCTCAAGGCGCAGGTCACCGTTGTCCGACTGCCGCCGATCTGATCGTCGCGTCTCGTGACGCGCCGGTCGGTGCAGTGCCGCACGGCACATGGCTGACCAGATAACGCGACGCCGAGTGTTCGTGTGGCTGCGGCGATCGCTTCTGGCAGTGGTGGCGCTCGCCGCGCTGTTCCTGACCCTGGTGCCGATCGGCCGGTACCTGGCGCGGGCGGCGTTCGAGGAGGCGAAGATCCTGGCGCGCCGACAGCCGATCGCGACGCTGCTGGCCGACACCGCGACGGAGCCACGGCTGCGCGCGAAGCTGCAGCTGGTGCTCGATGCGCGGCGATTTGCGATCGACTCGCTCGGCCTGACCGCACAGCAGGAATTCACGACGTTTTCGCGCCTCGATCGGGACACGCTGGTGCTGGTGCTGAGCGCCGCGTATCGCGACTCACTCGCGTTCCGCACCTGGTGGTTTCCCGTCGTGGGTCGGGTGCCATACAAGGGATTCTTCGACTTCGCGGCCGGGCGACGTGAAGCGAAGGCCGTGGATGCCGCCGGCTTCGATGCCGTTCTGCGTCCGGCAGCGGCCTTCAGCACACTCGGATGGTTCAACGATCCGCTGCTCCCGACGACGCTGGCGCTGGATACACTGGAGTTGGCGAGCACGGTGATCCACGAACTGGTGCACACGACGTACTACGCGCCGGGTCAGGCCGTCTTCAACGAAAGCGTGGCGAACTTCGTGGGATCGCGTGGTGCCGAGCGGTTCTTTCGCGCGCGAGGGCAGACGCGCGCGGCCGATGTTGTCGCGCGACGATGGGCCGACGAACGCGTGCTGGGCACGTTCTGGTCGGCGCTCTACGCATCGGTCGATTCCGCGTTCAAGTCGCATCCCGGTGATCGCGCGGCACGACTGACGGCGCGCGATACCGTGTTCGCACAGGCGCGACAGCGTTTGCGCGCCGTCCTTGCGCCGCAGTTGACGACGATCGACTCGAGCGCCCTGACGCGCGTCCGACTGAACACCGCCGCCGTGATGGCGCGCCGGATCTACCTGACGGACCTGGATCTGTTCGAGCGGGTGTATGCGCAGAACAACAGCGACATCCGCACCACGATCGCGAAGCTGCTCAAGCTGGCGCGCGCCGAACCGAAAACTCCCTACGCCTCCGTCCGAAAGTTCCTCGGAGATTCGGTTCCGGCGACAGTGCGATGAGCTTCCTTCGATTCTCAGCACGAGAGCAAGACTCACCGCGAACCGCAACTGCTTCAACGCAAGCGCGCTGCGCGCGCCGCAAAGACGCCTGCGGCGTCTCGCCAGACGGCGCGGAGTGCGTGGTGCGGTGACCAGCCGTTCGGGCGATACACATGTACCTTTTGTGTTGTCTGCGCGCGTGGCATTGATCGTCGAGCGCAGTTCCAACAAAATGATGATGACTGCGCACCATTGTCAGGTGCAGCGCACGACTCTGCGGTTTTGCGAGGCGCCGCAGGTGCCTTTGCGGCGCGCGCAGCGCGCCTGCGTTGAGCAGTTGCTTTTCCGAGCGTCACAAAGGCTTGAAGCGCGCTTGCGTTGCGTAGTTGTTGTTTCGCACTGCGTGGAATCAGCTGAACCGTGAGCGAAGCGCCGCGCGGACGTCGAGGGTGGAGGTGGGGGGAGCCGCGGCTGGTGGTGGCTCGGGCGAAGGCGGCGCGGCGATCTGGGTGCGCTGCATCGTGGCGAGCACGCGATCGTCGAGGAAGCGCGACTTCTGGTCGAGGGCGAAGTCGCTGCTCCAGCGCGACGCGTATGCGTACAGCGGATAACTCACGTGCAGGTGTCGCTTCGCACGCGTCAGCGCGACGTAGAACAGGCGCCGTTCCTCCTCCACCTGCTGCGCATCCTTGATCGCGCGCGACGAGGGAATCCAGCCGTCGGCCGCCCACAGCACGAACACCGCCTCCCACTCCTTGCCCTTGGCGGAGTGGATGGTGCTGATCACGAGGGCGTCGTCGTCCTCGTTCTCGCTGCCCTGTGCAAGATCCGAGGTCGCCGACGGCGGCTCGAGCGCCAGGGCACTGAGGAATGCGCCCCGATTCGGATAGCCGCTGGCGATGTGCTCGAGCTGCACGAGGTCGTTGAGCCGCACTTCCGCGTCGTCGAAGCGGTGGCGCAGGATCTCGTCATAGACACCGCGGACGTTCGCGATGTCGGCGCCCGGATCTGCACCGCTGCTGGTACTGAGACGCTGCATCAGCGTGATGAGAGCCGCGTGCGTGGCAACGGCCCGCGGTGGAGGATCCCACGCCGCGAGGCCGTCGACGCGCCACGCGGCGCCCTCCAACGATGCGATGGCACGACGTGCCGAGATCTCCCCGATGCCGGGCATCAGCTGCAGCAGGCGGAACCAGCTCACTTCGTCGCGCGGATTCTCGGCCACGCGCAGGAACGCCAGCATGTCCTTCACGTGCGCGGCCTCGAGGAACTTGATCCCACCCCACTTCTCGAACGGAATGCGTCGTGCGGAGAGTTCGATCTCGAGATCCGCGCTCATGTAACCTGCGCGAACGAGCACGGCGATCTGGTCGAGCCGCAGGCCATCCGACTCCACCAGCTGCAGCAGGCGGTCGCAGGTGAACATCGTTTGCGCCTGCTCGTCCCTCGTGGGAACGAGCCACGGCAATTCGCCGGGCCGATCGTCGATGCTGCGCAACTGCTTGCGATATCCCTCCGAAGCCTGCGCGAGCACAGCGTTAGCGGTGTCCAGGATGGGCTGCGTGCTGCGATAGTTCCGATCGAGCGTGACGATGGTGGTGCCGGGAAACTGCGCAGGGAAATCGAGGATGTTTCGTACCGTCGCACCGCGGAATGCATAGATGCTCTGCGCATCGTCTCCGACGACGGTCACATTCCGGTGGGACGCGCACAGCCCGCGCAGGATGCGCGACTGCAGCACGTTGGTGTCCTGATACTCGTCCACCAGCACGTGATCGCAGCGTGATCGAATCATCTCGCCGAGCGGCTCTGCCTCGAGCATCGCGGCCCAGAACAGCAGCAGGTCGTCGTAGTCGACCAGGTTGCGGGCCACCTTCCGCTCCACATACTCGGCGAAGGTGCGCCCGATGTCGGCCAGGTCGTCGACGTACTGCGGAAAGCCGTCGCGCAGCAGGTCCTCGACCGTCCGGTCGGTGTTGATGTGCCGGCTGTAGAGCGCGTGCAGTGTTTCCTTCTTCGGAAACCGTCGTTCACGCGCACCGAAGCCGAGTGACGCACGCGCGAGTTGCATCAGGTCTTCAGCGTCCGCCTGGTCGAGAATCGTGAAGCCGTCACCGATGCCGGCGTGCTGTCCGAACTGCCGCAGCGTCTGATGCGCGGTGGCGTGAAAGGTGCCGCCCTGAATGCGATGTCCTCGCTGCCCGGTCAGTCGTTCCACGCGTGCCAGCATTTCCTCCGCCGCGCGACGTGTGAACGTCAGCAGGAGAATCCGCTCGGGGCGCACGCCGCGTTCGATGAGCGCGGCGACACGATGGACGAGTGTGCGCGTCTTCCCGGTGCCGGCCCCCGCGACGATCAGCAGCGGCCCGTCG
>JACMLX010000085.1 GCA_014379355.1 Gemmatimonadaceae bacterium | reverse complement strand
CTGGACGATGATGGCGTCCGTGAGGAACGCGGTGCCATGCGGACTGAACCGAAGGTCGGTATAGCGATCCTCGAGCTCGGATGTGAGCAGCACCGTCACCCCCTCCATCCCCAGCGCAAACACGAGGCGGGACAGCGACTCCCGGAAGTCGGCCCGAAAGGTCGGTGCGAGCGCAAGCTCGAATCCGGACAACGAATCGATCACGACGCGTGTCGCCGAGAGTCGGCGGATTTCGGAGAGCAGGAGCTGCAGCACTTCATCGATGGAGAGGTCCAGCGCAAATGAGTCGACGACGCCGACTCGGCCGCTCTCGATCAGCGACGAGATCACAGGATTGCGCACGCGATTCGGGCGCTGTTCGAACCAGGCGATCACGCTCGTTTCACCGTTCGCGATGCCCTCGTTGACGAAACTCGCTGCCAACACACTCTTGCCAGATCCGGAGGGACCGGCCACCAGCAACGAATATCCTCTCGGCAGGCCGCCGTCCAGCATGGTGTCGAGGCCGTCCACACCCAGCGAAAGCCGTGCACTACCGATAGTCGGCTTCGCAGGGCGCAGCACGCTTGCGGTGGCGGATGGAAAGATTTCCAGTCCGGCCAACGAGATCCGGAATGTATGCAAACCCGACTGCGTGTTCTGGCCGCGCATCTTCATGATCTCGAGTTTGCGCACCATCGAATTCCGCTCGACGCTTTGCCGCAGCCAGAAGATCCCGTCGGCCACGGTGAACACCGGATTCGGATCGTTTTCGCTGAAGTACTCACCGAGCAGGAACGTGGTGGCTTGCCAGCTCGTCATCTGCACACCCAGCTGCTGCACGAACGCCTGCAATCGCATCGTGGACGTGCTGTCGCTCCCGTTGGCCAGTGACACCGATCGAAACGAGTCGACGAAAACCAGGCCCGGTCCGATGCTCTGCACCTCGCTCGCGATACGGTGCTGTAACCGATCCAAGTCGCCGTCGACTGCGTCATCAGACAGGTTGATGAAACGAATGTGCGAGTTCAGCGCGGCAGGGTCGAAGAATTCGAATTGCTGCTGGTACCGCAGCATCTTGATCGCCGGTTCTCCCAGCACCGTGAAATACAGCGCTTTCCGCTCAGGCGACGCGAGCGCGAACATGATCTGATGCGCCAGCGTCGTCTTGCCACAACCGGGTGGTCCGGCGATGAGGTTGAACGAATACTCAGGCAGTCCTCCGCCGAGCACGGTATTCAGGCCGGGCACACCGGTGTCGAGTCGTTCGATGGAGACGGTTCCTGTCATCGGAGCGCATTCAGAGGACGTTTTTCACTCAGTGCCTGATCGAGAATCGGCTCGAGCAATTGATTCGCCAGCGCTGTCCCGACCATGCTGATCAGGACGCCGTGAAATTCGCGCATCAGGGCCTGTGCAACTTCTGCCGCTCCGGCCCCGTCGAGAGTCGACAGAAAGGACCGAAACGCATCGAGCTGATTCGACAGGTTCATCACATCCGGCACGGCTTCCAACGTCGGGAAGAGTTTCGCGGTGAGGAACACGCTTCGTGCGAACAACGCGCTCACTCCACCGGCACCGAAAATCGGCTCGAGTGTGGCGGAAATCCCGACCCACAGCGCTCCGGCGGCGAGACCGACATCCTTCGACTCGGGGGTCGAGCCAAGCCGGATGGCGAATGTCTGAATGAGTCGAGGATCGCCGGAGCGCGTCGAGTCGATCACATATGCCGGAGGCAGTACGCACAGTCGTGACGTCTAGCGCGCGCCATCTCGCGTCTTGCCAGCGTTGCCGTCGGCGTCTGAGGTGTGGGGCGATTCGAGATCATCCGTGTCGTCGTCGTCTGGTGGAACGGGGAGGACGTCCGGTGAGGGCATCGCTTCATCCTCGTCGTCATCCAGTTCTTCATCCGGCGATGGATCGTCCGGCATGGGACGCCGCTGACCTTTGTCTGCGCCAGCGACAAGCGTGCGGTAACGAACGGGGCTCGAGTCGCCATTGGCGCGGAGGTGGCGACGTACTGCTGTGGTCCCGGTGGAGCGGCGCAGCATGTTTCAATCTCCTGGCTGTGAATGTGTGCGATGAACGTCGCGGACGATGCGTGAAGCGGTTTTGCGATGCGCCAACCAGGTGAGGCTGCGCCGCTGCCGATCGTGCGCAGCACCATCAGCAAGTCAGGTGCTGCTGCACGTTGCAAGGCAGCTGAGCACTTCGCTCGGCGAAGCGGGTTTGAGCAGGAAGCCCGAGAAGCCGGCCTCCAGTGCGTTCGCCATGTCTTCGTTTCGCGCCCACCCGGACAGCGCGACGATCGACAGCAGGTGCCCACGCGGCAGCAAGCGCAACGCTCGGCACGTGCTGAAGCCGCTCAGGCCCGGCATGCTGAGATCGAGTAGATAGGCATCCGGTGCGAAGTGTGTATGCGACGACAGTGCCGACAGGCCATCGTAGGCGGTGAACACCTGATGCCCGAGGGCGCGGAGCACGTCACTCATGCTGTCGGCATTGAGCACCGCATCGTCCACGACCGTGATGCGCCAGCATCGACCCTGCGTCGGCGCGACTGCGCCATCACCATGCGATTCGCTCATCCTTCAGATCCTCGCGGTGCCCTGTCGCGCAGTGCACATATCTGGACGATTTAAAGCAAAAAAGGCGCAGGTGGCCGGCTGGGCCATCTGCGCCTTCATCTCACGAGCCGATACTGCTCGTTCGGTCAGGCTGGCGTGTACATCACGCATGTCATCGTGAGTTCAACGCTACGGCATGCACACGGGGGACGCAAGGCAATTCTGCGTGCAAACTCGCCGCAATCTCCTGCTGACGACGTCAGAGCGGGAATGACGCGCAAAAGCTGAACTCGAGGTCGTTCCGTGATATGACGGGTGAGACCCCCTGTCGACTGCAGAGCGTCGTGGCGAGGTCCATCCACTCACCCGCCACGTGCGGCGGCTCCGTGTCAGACTGGTCGCCAGCCCGCGCACTGAACCGGAGTGTGCACGACGCCGGGTCGTCGCTGGCCCGATCCAGACTGACGGTCATCTCGTGCGGAGCGTGCCCGGCCTGCGTCCGCTCGATGTGACAGATGCACGCGCCCGTGATCATCATCAGAGTCGCCTCTCGAGGCGACGGAATGTCCACGGTGCCTGCCCGGAAAACGAGCAAGGAGCCAGGGTTTGTGAGCGATTCCAGGCATCGGGTGAATGTGCCGCACCATTCAGCGGCGGTTCGGCTCGCTGGCAGTGAAGACCAGCCGAGCAGATTGCCGTAGACGATGGCCCGCTGCGATCGCAGAAGGCTCGTGATGTCGGTGGCAACCTGCATCAGGACCTGACCGGGAACTTCGATAGCGGCCCCAGCGCTTTTCCGTGTGGCGAGGAACGAAATCGTCGTCGCGAGATTTCCGAGATCGTGCGTCATGCTCTCGAGGAGCAGTCGCTGCAATTCGAATTCCAGCACATTGGCCTGTCTCATCGTGCGTCGAGCTCGCTTGATCCGCGAGCGGTCATCGCCGTCGATGCGGAGTGCTCATGCGAGATGTCGCTTGCGTACTGGTGATCGTTCCGTTCCACTGGGCCTCTCAGGGAGCTATCATCATCAGTCTATCGTCCGCAACCGAGGAGAGTACAAGAGCTTGCCCGCAGACTCGTCATCAGGAGTGCGCGTCATGAACGGACTGATTCGTGTGCTTCTCGTCGACGATCACGCGCTGATGCTCCACGGCCTGCGATCACTTCTGGCGGACAGTGAAGACATCGACGTCGTCGCCACGGCAACCACGGGATCCGATGCGCTGGAGATGTACACCGCGCTCAGGCCCGACGTGGCAATCGTCGACATCCGCATGCGTCCCATGGACGGTGTGCAGCTGACCGCCGCCATTCGCGCGATCGATCCGAACGCAAAAGTGGTGCTGCTGTCGACGTACGAGACGGAGGAGGATGTCTTTCGCGGATTTCAGGCGGGCGCGTGGAGCTATCTCGTGAAGGATGTGGCGCTGACGCGACTGGTTGATGTCGTGCGCAGCGTTCACGCCGGTCGACGCGATATCGATCCGTCCATCGCCGTGAAGCTCGCCTCCCACGCCGGACTGGAGGCTTTGACCGTCCGTCAGGCCGAGGTACTCACCCTGATTTCTGCCGGTCAATCCAATCTCGAAATCGCGAATGCCCTGTTCATCAGTGAAGGCACAGTCAAGGCGCACGTCAAGGCGATCCTGCGGAAGCTGAACGCCAGGGATCGTACGCAGGCACTCACGGTCGCCATGCGACGCGGCTTGCTGCGCGCGTGAGCCACAAGAGCGATCCGCCCTCGCTCTCCATGGGTATGCGGAGACTGCACTCACGATTGATTGCGCTCTCGGGTTCGAATCGGCACACTCGAGATCAGCGCGTCGATCCTGGCGCATCTCGCCCGTCGAGTCGTACCCTGACGTTCTCTGCCTCTGAAGAATTGCACCGCGAATGAATAGCAGAATTCGACTGTCTGGCACTCATCGTATCAGGTGTTCGTCGTCATCCCGGCCGGTCCGCTCATCGGCGCCGCCGGCTTCGACGCGTTCGCCACAGCGTGTCCTGTCAGACACGTTCTTCATGCGTGACCCTCTCCAACTTCTTCAGCGGTCTGTTCTCGGAGTTCGGAATGCTTGATCCGACACCGGTGCGAACCGCATTCGAGTACGCGACGCGTCACGCTGTCTGCCTGGCGATCGGTGTGCGCGACGGCCATCACATGCCGTGGGGCCTGCAGTCTGCGTTGAGCACCTGCCTGAATTCCGCCGCGGCGATGCAGGTGTGGTGGGGCCACCAGATGCTCGTCGTCGAGAACGAAGCGAGCGTGCACATGCGCAGCGCGAGCGAGGCTCTCTCGGGACTGAGAGGCCCCGCGCTCAAGGTGTTTGCGTCGGTCTGGCCCGTCATGCAAAGCGCCGTCGAGCGTGCGCTTCAGAAGGGCGTTGGCGGTACCGTCTTCAACGTGACACTTGGCGGTGGCCTGAACGCTTCGCTGAAAACGTGCACCGTGGCGATGATCCTGCAGCCAATCTTTCGCGACGATGGACCGGGCGTCGAGGGCATCCTCTGCACGCTGTTGCCCGACGCCGTGGCGCGCGACGAAAGCGATGCCCGTGCAGGCTTCAGCGTCTCCGGCGACGCTGCATCCGCCATGGCCTCGTAACACGGGAACAGTGTCTCAACGGCTGCCCGAGGTCGCCGCACGTACGGCGGCCAATGGCATCTTCGGTTCCCGCGCCATCGTCAGCAGTCCGTTCGCTTCCTGATACGTGTCGGTGAACTGTGTGTAGCAGAAGCCGGCGAACAGGGAAATGCTGCGCACGGATTCGAGCAGTGCGGCGTACCGGACGAGCAACTCGTCAGCCGTCGCGGAGCGCGAGTATCCCCAAGTACTGCTGCCTTCGATGTGCAGCGCAATCCCGCCGAACTCCGTCAGCATGACAGGCACGGTTGTCTTCTCCGCGTGGCCCGCGATCACCAGTCGACGGCCACCCGGTCGCTCCTTTTCCAGGATGCTCGGCAGCTCCGAGTCGCTGTGATAGCGCCGCGCGATTCGAGCCGGGTCTTCATCATAGTCGTGAATGGCAATGATATCGGTTGCGACACTTTCCCATCCATCATTGCCGATCACCGGTCGACTCGGATCGAGGGTGCGCGTCAGATGATACAACGCCTGTACACAATGACGCTGCTCGGGCATCGTCGGCAGATCGGGTACGCCCCAACTTTCGTTGAATGGCACCCACGCCACGACACAGGGATGGCTGATGTCACGCATGACGGCATCCGGCCACTGGCGCGTCAATCGTCTCACACTTTCAGCAGTGAACCGATAGGCGCTCGGCATCTCGCTCCAGACCAGCAGGCCGAGATGGTCGGCCCAGTACAGATAGCGCGGATCCTCGATCTTCTGGTGCTTGCGCACACCGTTGAAGCCCATCGCCTTCGCGAGCTCGACGTCGCGCCGCAGCGCCGCATCCGATGGTGCCGTCAGGCCCGTGTGCTCCCAGTAGCCCTGATCGAGTACCATGCGCAGGGGAAAGGGGCGTCCGTTCAGGATGAACTGGTCTCCTTGTGTTCCGACCTGTCGCAGCGCCGTGTAACTCCGCGCGGCATCGACGAGCTCTCCGCGGCCCGCCCAGAGTTCGATCTCGGCATTGATGATGGTCGGGCGCGCCGGACTCCATAACAGTTCATTGCGGTAGTCGTCGACACCGGGATCGGAGAGCGCGATGCGACGATTGACCTCACCGGAGACAACGGCGTACGTGTCGTCGGCGAGCAGCGTCCCGTTGGCGGTGAGCTTGACCCGGACGCGCAGGTGGTCGCGACGCACACCGTGGATGTGCATGTGCACGCCGATCTCCCACCGCTCCAATGACGACGTCCATTTCAGCGTTCCGATGTAGGACGCCGGTACTACTTCCAGCCACACCGTCTGCCAGATGCCGGTCGTGCGCGGATACCAGATCGAGTGCGGATCCTTCTGCCAGTCCTGCTTGCCGCGCGGCTTCGCGACATCGTGCGGATCATCGTGTGCACACACGACGACCTCCTGCATGACCGCCCCGGCTTCAGCGCCGACGAGCGCATCGGTGACATCGAAGGAGAATGGCAGGTATCCACCTTCATGACAGCCGATCTGCGCGCCATTGACCCACACCGTAGCGTGATAGTCGACGGCACCGAAATGCAGGAACAGTCGTTCGCCTGATTGCATCGTCGGCGCAGGGAACGACCGCCGATACCAGACCGCATCGAAGAACCCCGCCTCGTTCCGGCCGCTGGCCGATGTCTCCGGGGCGAACGGAACCGTGATGTCGGTGCCGTTCCATGGCACGTCAGCGGAGCGACGGTAGCGCGCATCCGCATCGACGGCGAACTCCCAGCGTCCATTGAGTCGTGTCCACTCCGAGCGCTGGAGGAGTGGTCTGGGATATTCGTGCGCATCGGGATCTGCGATCAGCGATTCATGCACCGGCGTGCTCCTTTCTGTTCAATGAGTGACATCGAAAACGCGTTCGCACAAACTGCCCTCGGCGGATTTTCGCAGTGCAGGTGTGCCTTTCAGCAAGGTAGTGCTGCGAGGCGACGCGTGCCTTTGGCGTGGCATCGCGCCGCTCGCGTCTCGCATCACGTGCGCGGCGTTTATTGCGATCGTCCGATATCGTCCGAAAGTGGTAGGTCGCTTTACGCCGGGCTGAAGCAAACGTTTCGCGCACGGTATTTGCGCTGCAAATTGTTGAACGGTGAGCAACGCGACGACGCTGTTGCTCGTGTCAATGACGAGCTCTCCTGCACAGGCGCATACTTCATGTCCTTCGAACGAAGCATCCGGAAACAAGGGTCCGATCTGCTCGCGTTGTGTCATCTGCGCTGGAACTGGGTGTTTCAGCGACCGCAGCATCTCATGCGTCGGGCTGCGCGGTCGCGTCGCGTCTTCGTACTTGAAGAACCCATCGTCGGAGCGCACGACGCGGAGATGCGCATGGTCACGGCGGAGCGGAATCTGTGTGTCGTCACACCCTATCTTCCGCACGGCCTGTCTGCGTCGAGGTCGGTCGAAGTGCAGCGAGCGCTGCTTGACGAGTGGATCGAAGACGTCGATCTGAGCCTTGGCACGCTGTGGTACTACACACCCATGGCGCTCCCAGTCACGGCACATCTGGAAGCGGAAACGGTCATCTATGATTGCATGGATGAGCTGTCTGCATTTGCGGGCGCACCAGATGCGCTGCAGGTGCTCGAGCGCCAGTTGATGCAGCGCTCACATGCGGTGTTCACAGGCGGGGTCAGCCTATATGAGGCGAAGTGCGCATTTCACCCCAATGTGCACGCCATGCCATCGTGTGTGGAAGCGGATCACTTCCGCACGGCGCGGTCATTCACGAGCGAGCCCGCCTCGCAGCAGCACATCGGAACGCCGCGCCTGGGCTTTTGTGGGGTGATCGACGAGCGCCTGGATCTCGAGCTCGTCCGAGGAATCGCTGAAGCACGACCGGATTGGAATCTGGTGTTCGTCGGACCGGTCACGAAGATCGACGAGGCCACGCTCCCCACCGCGCCAAACATCCATTATCTCGGAAGTCAGGCGTACGACTCGCTACCGCATTTCATGAGCGGCTGGTCCGTCGGCCTGCTGCCCTTCGCGTTGAACAAGGCGACGGAATTCATCAGCCCGACGAAAACGCCGGAGTATCTCGCCGCTGGCCTGCAGGTGGTCTCGACGCCAATTCGTGATGTCGTGCGCTCGTGGGGCGAGTCGGGATTCGTGCGGATCGCGGGCACGGTCGAGACGTTCATCGACAGCATCGCCGCCGCGTTGCGCCAGCAGGACAACGCGGCCCGCCTCAAGCGTGTCGATCGCACCCTTGCCCTGCATTCATGGGATGCCACGTGGCAGCGCATGCAGGACATCATGCACGTCGCGCGCGTGCACGCGGCATGACGCCACATCGGTTGCTGCACGAAACGCGTCCCCGGTTTCGTCGCCGTTCACGTATTGTGGCTCGGTGACGCGACCGGAGTTGTGGGGGGGCGTCGAGTGCACCGTGAATCGGGTTGGTGATCGCTCGTACAGTCAGTTGACGCGCAGCGGGCATTCCGAGCGGCTGTCGGACCTCGACAGACTCGCGCACATGGGGCTACGCCGTATCAGGCATGGCATACTGTGGGAGAATGTGTCGACACACGTCGACGAAGTGGACGACTGGCGCGCTCCCGACGCGCAGATGGAGCATTTGCAATCCTTGCAAATCATGCCGATCGTCGGACTGCTGCATCATGGCAGCGGTCCTCCCGGCACGGATCTGATGCAGGTCGACTTTCCCGAACGAATCGCGGCGTATGCCGGTCGAGTGGCCGCTCGATATCCACATGTCGATGCCTGGACACCGGTCAACGAGCCGCTCGCCACCGCGCGTTTCGCGGGCCTGTACGGGCACTGGCATCCGCATCGGCGATCCACCGCCGCCTTCGTCCGCATCGTACTGAATCAGTGTCGCGCAATCGTGATGGCCATGCAGGCGATCCGCCTCGTGTCGCCGAGCGCGTTGTATGTCCACACCGATGACGCGGGCACGGTGTATTCATCGCCAGCGCTCACGTATCAGGCCGATCTTGAGAACCATCGGCAATTGCTGGCGCTCGACCTTCTGTGCGGGCGCGTGGACGAGTTGCATCCCCTCTGGCATTACCTCGTCAGCCATGGCGCGTCGCACGCGGAACTTGACTGGCTGCAGGCTCACGCCACGCCGCCGGATGTGATCGGCGCCGACTACTATGTGACCAGCGATCGCTATCTCGATGAAAACTTCGACGCCTATCCGCCGGAGTCGGTCGGAGGAAATGCGACGACTTGCTACGCTGATGTCGCTGCTGCCGGCAGTCTGCCCGGATGGACATGCGGTTTCGAGTCGGTACTGCGACGCCTCTGGGCACGGTATTCGACACCCGTTGCCCTGACGGAAGTCCATATCGGCTGCACACGTGAGGAACAGCTGCGGTGGCTGGCCGAGGCGTGGGATGCGGCCTGTCGTGCCTCGGATGACGGCATTCCTGTGCGCGCGGTCACCGCATGGGCGCTCCTGGGCAGCTTCGACTGGGATTCTCTCTGCACACGAGAGTCGCAATCGTACGAGGCGGGTGCGTTCGACGTGCGTGGTGGAACGCCGCGCATCACGGCAGTCGGTCGCGCCTGTACCGACATCGCCACAACTGGCTCATTTCAGCATCGCGTACTCGGCGACTCGGGGTGGTGGTCGAACAGCGCGCCGCGACGTGCAGCATGCCGCGCGCCTCTGCTGATTTTCGGGGCGCGCGGCACCCTCGGCGCCGCGTTCGTCAGGCGATGCACGGATCGCCGGCTTGCGTATCGCGCAGTCGAGCGCGCCGAGATCGACGTCACCGATGCCGACGCCGTACGTCGCTGCGTCGCTGCATCGGGGGCGTGGGGCGTCGTCAATGCGACCGGCTACGTCAACGTCGACGCCGCGGAGAACGATTCGTCGTTGTGCGATGCCATCAACAGCACTGGCGCGATTAACATCGCCCGGGCGTGTGCGATGCATGGCATCCAGCTGGCGACCTACTCGTCGGACCTGGTTTTCGACGGCATGAAGCGCGATGCATATGACGAAACGGATACCCCGAATCCGCTCAACATCTATGGACACAGCAAGCGGGCCAGTGAAATCGGCGTGGCAGGGGTCATGCCGGCCGCGCTCCAGATCCGGACCGGCGCATTCTTCGGTCCGTGGGACTCGCACAATTTTCCGCTATCCGTCGTCCGGCGCTTGCAGCGCGGTGAGACGGTTTATGCCTCCTCCTCCATCATCACGCCGACCTATGTGCCGGCACTGGTGGATTCCGTGCTGGACTTGCTGCTGGACAATGAGACGGGTATCTGGCATGTAAGCGGCGATGCGGCGTTGAGCTGGTCGGACTTCGCAAGGGAGCTGGCGGACATCTGCCATCTCGATGGGCGGCTGATACGCGACGGAAGTCCCTCCCAACTGGGGTGGATTGCCGAACGACCGGTCAATTCGGCGCTGACGAGCCGTCGAGGCGCACTGTTGCCGGCATTCTCGAAATCGCTCGAAGAATTCTGCGCCGCATACGCATAGTTCCTGCGGGGCCGATCGGCCGCGGACTTCATTCTCCGCGACGGGCTGCTCACGCGCATACGTACGCAATTGGCAGATACGTCACGGATTGTTGAGCGCTTTCGGCTCGAAGGCGATGATGGAGAGATCGCCATTGGACTCGAGCACGGCATACCTGACGTCTGCGAGGCGTACGATGGACCGCGTCGAACGAGCCGCCTCCAGGATGTCCAGTTCGTCGATCCCTTCGCGCTTCATGTTCCGGGTGAGCAGTACCCCCTCGTGGATGAGGAGTGTCGGCTCGTAGGACAGCAGTTGATCGATACGTTTCCACCGACGCCGGACGATCGACAGGCCCAGATCGACGACGATCAATGTCATCACGGCGATCAGCGCACCAGTGATCGAATGGTCATCAGCGAGGAGTGCGGACGACACGGCCTCACTGATGATCAGCAGCAGGACGAAATCGAAAGTCGTGGTCTTGGCCAGCGTGCGTTTTCCTGACGAACGAAACAGCACGAGCAGGACGGCATACACGAGCAGCGGCCGCCAGACGGCGCCTGTCATGGCAACACCGTGAACTCCAGGGCGTTCGCACTCCCTCGTGTGTCGCGAACGTTCATGGCATGCCGGCCCGCGGACCTCGCGCGCATCGTCAGGCGAATCGTGCAGGTCGATCCGGGCAGTGCCGATGTCACTGGCCCGTTAGAACTCGTGTTCCCCGGAAGCGCGGTGGTTGGCGCGATCCGCACGATGTCGTACCAGTCGGAAAAAGAATCGACCGCGACCTGACATCGACCCGAGACGGAGGGAACGGAGCGCAACAGCACGTCGAACTCATTCGTCAGCCGCAGCACGCGCGAGAACGTTGCGATGCTGCCGTCATGCAATTTCGCATTTCTGGCGGTGCCGATTCCGTCGCCGAACAGACCGACCGCCGCGCTGATCACGATTGCGGTGACTCCCAGCGACACGGCTCGCTGAGCCCGCCATTCACCTTCCGGATCGGCCATGTCCAGGTCGCCGATCCGGCGAGATTCCGGCGCCGACATTTCAGGACACGATGCGCGTTGTCGAGAGCGGTACTGCCGCCGGTCGAACCATCGACAGGACGGCGTGTGTGTCGAGCGTGAATTCATCCACCTCACGCTGCAGGCGGCGATTGCCCTCCTGCATCAACGTCACCGCGCCGGGTGGCGCATCGACGGCGTGCGCTGCGACCGCTGCAAGACGATGCACCATCGCCTCGAGTCGGCACACCTGACGCTGGGTTTCGAGCAGGCACCGCTCCAGCGTCTCATCGAGGGTGCGATCGCCGTGACGAGGGCGGGCGCCATGGACGTGACCGCCACCATCGCTCACGGTCAGCGACGGCGTAGAGGGCAGGCGATCGTACGCATCGTTCGGGCGGCTCGACATGCGCATCTCCTTGCACCGCAGCGGCGCGGTGCGTGACGAAAGTGAATTCAGGACACGAAAAAGGCGCGGCAGCACCGGAACGGTGCCACTCGCGCCATCATCTCTCGAGCCTCGTGCGCTCGACCGATCCGGCAGGCGTAAACATCACGCATGTCTCTCTTCGCACGGCATGCTAGGTGACGGCCGACGTGTCCGCAAGAGGGCAAGCCGTCTCAGCATCAACGAGAGTCGAATCACGACTGTCAATTCACCGCACAGCGTACTGCGCCATTCATCGTCGGCATTGAGCTTGCACTACACAACGAATCACCGCACGATCACCGACTTTCACCGAGCGCCTATACATGTCAGAAGCCACAAAGGACGACACCCGCGAAACCGTCGACAGTTATGTCACCGACATGCTCGCCCTGGAAAAGCACATCCAGACTGCCGTCGCCGGACAGATCGAGGATCTGGACGAGCACAGTGAATTCAAGGGTCCGCTGATTCGCATTCATGCCACCTGCGAACTGCATGTGCGCGCACTCGAGGCGCTCACGCAGCGACGCGAGCAGAATGCCGGCGGCGTGTCCAAGGTCATGAAGAAGGCCGTCTCATCCGTGCTCGGCCTTGGCGCCGCAGCAATCGACTTCGTTCGGACTGAAAAGTTGCCGAAGGATCTTCGTGACGACTACACCGCCATTTCGCTGGCGTACATCGGCAATCTGATGCTGCACACCACGGCTCTCACTTTGCACGATGCCGAGGTCGCGGATCTCGCCAAGTCACACCTGACCGATCACGCCGAGGCGATGATGGCGATGCAGCACATCATTCCTGCAGCGACGGTGGCATATCTCGCCTCTGAAAACCTCGACGTCGACATCACTGTGCTGTCGGAGATCGAGTCAACCGTGAAGTCAGCCTGGTCCTGAACGCTCTCGACTGATGACGATGCGGAACACAACGCCGGAGCTGCTAGACAATGCGGCTCCGGCGTTCGTGCGTTCAGGGTCGAGACGCGTCACGCCAGTGGCGCGCGACGCCCGATCGATCCATTGGCCCGGTCGTCGGGGCGATCAAGCCGTTGCCGGGAATGTTTCGACCAGACTCCCGACAGGCTGGCGATGATCTCGTCTCGTAGCGCGGGCTTGAGCAACACACTTGAAAAGCCGGCTTCCATGGCACGCGCGATCTCATCCGATCGCCCCCAAATCGACATCGCCATCATTGCGACGCTGTGACCGCCGTGCAACGATCGAATTGCGCGGCACGCCTCGAACGCGTTCGTACCACACAGGCCCAGATCGAGGAGTTACGCGTCCGGCGTCACTCGGGCATGCGCGGACACTGCGTGCTTCCGTCATATTGCGTCCGCGTGCGCATCGATCCTCGGCGAGCCGTCATGCGTGCACTCCTCCCCGCACCGCGACATCACAGTGGCCGTGAAATGGTGATCAGGGACACAAAAAAAAGCGCGGGTAGCCTGGTGGCCACTCGCGCCTTCATCTGACGAGCCGCATTCGCTCGTCCGATCTGGCTGGCGTAAACCTCACGCGTGTCGTCGTACAATCTGCAGGCTATGTGACGTCAAACCTCGGCGCAAGCGTAAACGCTTGTCGGCGCGTGACTTCGAGCGGCGAAGAGGCTGTGCGGAGTGCCATTTTCATTGCGGGACAGGCAGCGCGGCTCGCAGGCGCAGTTGCCATCGATCGTGCGAAGTGATTCGTATGCACGAATGCTGCATTTCACGACCGCACCACACGCCGGCTGAGGCGCCCCGAATATTGTCGAAAGGGCTGCGCTGGAGTTTGTCGGGAGCGTTGCACCGGATGTAAATTCTCGGGACTGCCAGTTCGGCACCTACTCCTGCCTTCACGCCATGTCCGTCTCAGATACACTGCAGCGCACTGCGCTCTACGACACCCATGTGGCGCTCGGTGCCAAGATGGTGCCGTTCGCCGGCTTCGAGATGCCCGTGCAGTACGCTGGCGGTATCACCGCCGAACACCATGCCGTGCGCAAGAGCTGCGGCCTGTTCGACGTCAGCCACATGGGGGAGTTCATCGTCTCCGGTCCAGGCGCGATCGACTTCGTGAACTACGTCACCACCAACGACGTCGCGAAGCTCGCCATCGGACAGGCGCAATATTCGACCTTCTGCAACGAGCGCGGGACGATCGAGGACGACTGCCTCGTGTATCGCTTCGAGGATCACCTGATGCTGGTGGTGAACGCGTCCAACATCGCGAAGGACTGGGCACACATCGAGCCGCGTCTCCTCACCTTCGATGCGCAGCTGCAGGATGTCAGCGCCACCATGGCGCTGCTGGCGCTACAGGGACCGCTCGCGCCGACGATTCTCGCACGTCACACCGATGTCGATCTGGCCTCGATCGCGTACTACCACTTTGCGGTGGGGACCGTGGCAGGGATCGACAAAGTGATCGTCAGCCGTACGGGCTACACCGGCGAAGATGGCTTCGAGTTGTATTTCCCCGATGCACACGCGCCGGCGATGTGGAGCGCGCTCATGTCCGCGGGTGATGTCACGCCGGCCGGACTCGGCGCGCGTGACACGCTCCGTCTGGAGATGGGCATGGCCCTGTACGGCAATGACATCGACGACACTGTCACGCCGTACGAAGCGAACCTCGCGTGGCTCGTGAAACTCACCGCCAAGGATCGCTTCGTCGGCCGTGAAGCATTGGTGTCGCAGAAGATGTCCGGTGTACCGCGCAAGCTCGTCGGCTTCACGCTGCCGGTGCGCAATGTGCCGCGCCACGGGATGAACGTGTTCATTCATGGCGAGCCGAGTGGCGTCGTGTGCAGCGGGACGGTTGGTCCGAGTGTCGGGATCCCGATCGGGACCTGTTACCTGCCGACGGATCTCGCGAAGATCGGCACGACATTCGACGTGGAGATCCGCGGCACCATGGTGTGCGCGACGGTGGCGGCGTTGCCGTTCTGGCCCAACGGTTCGGCGAAGAAGTAGACAGACGGTGAAGGCACTCATCACGCTCACCGATGTCGAACCTGCGGTGCGGCTCAACGCACTGCTGGAACAGAGTGGAATCACCACGGAACTCGTCTCTCCACTCGACGACATCCGCGGTTCACTCGAGCGTTTCGAGCCCGACGTGGTCGTGATCACCGGCGCCTTGCTGGATACGGGCAACGTGCAGGTCGTGCGCGAGGAACTGTGGGCCGGCGTGCCAGTGGTCGGACTCGCGGACGTCGATGAACCGGGCATGCGTGAACGATTGCGCGCCATCGGCTACGCGGACGTGCTGGTCAAGCCCGTGCAGCCCGATGACGTCGCGCCCGTCGTGCGTCGCTTGCTCGAACGTCGGCGCCTGAGCCAGGAAACAGGTCTCAGCGGCGACACGGAAGCGCTGCGCGAAGTCCTGGTGAAGATCGAGCAGATCGCGCCGGTGTCCAGCACCGTCCTCATCGAAGGGGAGAGCGGGACCGGCAAGGAACTCGTCGCGCGCGGCATCCATCGACTTGGACCACGCAGGAACAAGCCGTTCATTGGCGTGAACGTCGGTGCACTCGCCGAGACGTTGCTCGAGAGTGAACTGTTCGGCCACGAGAAGGGTGCGTTCACCGGCGCGGCGGAGCGCCGGCTGGGCCGATTCGAGCTGGCGGATGGCGGGACACTCTTCCTCGACGAGATCGGGGACATTCCGCCGTCGACGCAAGTGAAGCTGCTGCGTGTGCTCGAGGAGCGCGAAGTGACACGCGTCGGTGGTGTGACGAGTTTTCCGATCAACGTGCGCGTGATCGCAGCCACGAATCGGCCACTGCGCGAGCTGGTCGAGGAAGGCGCGTTCCGGTCGGATCTGTATTACCGACTGAACGTGTTGAGCATGTACCTGCCGCCGTTGCGTGAACGGCAGTCGGACATCCCCGTCCTGGTGCGTCGATTCGTGGCCGAGTTCTCGCGGCGACACGACAAGGAATTCCACGGGATCTCCGCCGACGCGATGGAGATGCTGGCGCGGTATTCGTGGCCCGGCAATGTGCGCGAATTGCGCAATCTGATCGAGAGCATGGTGGTGCTCGCGCCGGGGCACGAGATCAGCGTCGGCGACATTCCGCCGCACATTCGCGATGGGCTGACACGATTGCTTCCGGTGCGGATGCCTGCGACGCCTGCCGGTCGCAACGGTGTGGACGCGCAGGCGCTGCTCGGCTCAGCCGAACTCGAGTTCATTCTGCGGAACCTTGTGGAATTGAAGGTTCAGGTGGAAGATCTTCGTCGGCGGCTGGATCAGGCGCCGGCGGTGGCGTCGGCCGAGGCATTGCCAGCGGGGCATGGGGCGGTGGAGCCGAAGAGTGCGCGGCTACCGAACTCGGTCGAAGTGGTGCCAGGGATGACGATGGCACAGATCGAGCGGGCCGTGATCGAGGCAACGCTGCGTGAAACTCGCGGCAATCGTCGACGCGCGGCCGAGTTGCTCGGAATCGGTGAACGCACGCTGTACCGCAAGATTCGCGAGATCGAAGGCATTGAAACGGTCGAGGACGCTCAGCCTTGATTTATGTCAGGGCGCGGACCAGCTTGCACCCCTTATAACGGCCGGGGCTGATTCGCAGCCTCAGCTGGAGCGGGTAGACGGTTGGAGAGGTTCGTCGTGTACTCGTCGGCGGGGACGTCCCTGCTGACGATGTCGATGTGTGATTGCGATGCCGATGGCATTGCTGTGCATGTCGTCGTGCCAACCGGGCATGCGTCTTCCGGCCTGGTGCCGTGCGAGCATCGATAGCAGTCCACTTGTAGTCGCTCTTTTGCACTTCCACCCGCGAAAGAACGTGACCGTGTCTGTCTTCCAGTCCGCAGCCGGTGCTGGCGGAGGGTCGAACCGTCCGCCCGCGATTCACATCGCACGTGCCGAGGAGTTGCTCGGCACGTTGCCAGGTGTCGTCAGTGTGCGCATCGAAGCGTCGCCGAGTGGCGAGGTCGATGCGATACATGTACTCACCTCGGTGGAAATCGGTCCGAAGCAGACCGTGCGCAACATCGAGAGTGCGCTCCTGGCGCATCTCGGCATGCGCGTCGACCATCGCAAGATCAGCGTGGCCACCACGGTGGACGCACCGCGCATTCGCCTGACGCCATCGGCGGTGGATGCGATCGCGGGGCCCCAGCCTGTCACCGCGCCTTCGCCTGCGTTGGCGACACCGACTGCGGGGTCGAAGCCCGTGGAGTCGGCGGCATCGGCCGCGGACTCGGTCATCACGCTGCGCCGCTACGTGTTCGACGACGTCGAGGTGAAGCGCAGTCGCAGTGGACTTGCATGTCGCGTGACGCTGAAGCGGGGTGAGGAGTCCTTCGAGGGCGAGGCGGAAGGACTGGAGACCGAGGCGGCGCGACTGGAGCTGGCGGCACGCGCGACGGTGCTGGCGATTGCATTTGCGGAAGGGAGGGCGGGGAGCCTGGCGCTGGCGGGTGCGCTACGGGTGGACGCCTTCGGGACGGAGTTCGTGTTCGTGGGTGTATCGGCGCGCCAGGGTCGTGAATCGGTGTTGTTGAGCGGAAGTTGTGCGATCCGCGACAGTGCCGAGGTGGCGGGAGCGCTGGCGGTCTTGGACGCAACGAATCGGTGGTTGGAGGCGACCCGGTAAGGGAGGGACGCTTCGAGCGGTGACCGGCGGCGTTGCGTGTGGTGGTGACGGAGTCACCGCGGGCGGCGGGAAAGTTTCTGGCGGTCACTGGCACGAAAGGCGCGTGTGCAGTGTGCAGAGCAGAATGAACGTGTATCCCCCCGTCCTCGGCAGAGCGGAGTTGAGCGGTTACGGCCAGTAGTACGAGCGGAGCCCACCGAGATAGGCAGACCGACGCGAGAGCGAAGGGCTGACGACTTGAGGGAGGTGACGCAAGATGGGTTTCTGGGCCGCATTCGCGAGTGTAATCGCTGCAGCTTTTGGTGGAACGCAGCTGTGGGGCTGAAGATCTAGTTTGAAGACCGAGGCGGGGGGATCTGCTTGCGAAAGGCGACAGCGGCCGTGGTGGTTGCGACGGCACTATTCGGCGTAATGTGCTTTGTTGCACTTTACTCGATCAATCCAGGTATAGATCCCAGAGAGCGCGAAGCAGCTATTGCTTTCGCGGTTTTTTCTGTGTTCGGCGCACTAATGCCGTACGCACTCTCGGACAAAACGAGCGGAAACGCGACATTTGTCACTTTTTTAGCCAGTGTAGTGTTGGCTCCATCGTGGGTAACCGTTGTCAGCGCAGTGAGTGTAGTCTTTGTCTCACAATTGCTGCAGCGGAAGGACGGAGTTAAAACGCTTTTTAACGTAGGTCAGCACGCTGTAGCACTCTCAATAAGCGTTCTGGCGTTCCGAGCGACAGGCGCCTCAGGCGCTGTCTTCACAGGAGACATTCGCACCTTTCCGCTCGTCGTGGCATTCTTGGCATTCGTAGTCGCAAATTCGACCGCGGTGGCTGCGGTCGTCAGCGCCGAAACACAGAAGAATTTCTGGACTTTATGGAAAGAAGGGCAGCGCGGCTTCCTATTCGATATGGTAGCGCTGCCATTTGTGTACGTATTTGTGCGAGTATATATCGACTACGGCGTGCTCGCCACTTCAGCCGCCGCCGCTTTGGTCCTAATAGTGCGGCAACTAAATAGTACGAACGAAGAATTGCATCTGTCGAATAAAGAACTTCTCGAACTGACTGTAACGACCCTTGAAGCTCGTGACCCGTACACTTCTGGCCACTCTCGACGCGTTTCTCAATACAGTCGAATGATGGGACAAGCGCTTGGGCTGACAGCGAAGCAAGTAGACAGGCTTACCGTCGCTGGGCTCTTGCATGATGTGGGAAAGATTCACGAGGTCTTTGCTCCAATTCTTTCAAAGCCCGGCAAGCTGACCGCTGAAGAGAGAGCGATCATGGAGTCGCACCCGATCAAGGGGGCGGAACTAGTGCGAATCTCTTCACATCTTCGCGATACAGTTGAGCCGATCCGCCACCATCACGAAGCTTGGGACGGTTCGGGTTATCCCGACGCCCTAGCCGGCGAATCTATTCCAGTTTTTGCAAGAATCATTGCAATAGCCGATACGATTGACGCAATGGCAAGCGATAGGCCATATCGAAGGGGCCTCTCCGCTGAAAAGATTCGTGCGGAAATTGTTAGGATGAGCGGAATACAGTTTGATCCGCAAATGCTCCGGACACTTCTTTCCGCCGGCACAATTGATACGGTTTTGAGATTGGCGTGCGCATCACACGAGGATGGATTCGCGGCGGAGCCAACGCTTTCGCTGCTCGCAAACGGTTAGTACGCGACCAATCTAAATCGAACAGCGAATAAGCTTTCGCACGTTTGTAAGTTTGGCTCTGTGCGGTCATTGCACTGGTTTCTGAGGTCCGAAAGCAATATTGCCTAAGCGATCTCAGGGGCACTAGTCGATCAACACTCCGCGCAGATCCGCTAAGCTGCAGCGATGAGGGGCTTCACGTGAATTCCGCGTGCATTCTTGTAGGCATTCGCGAGGTCGTAGGCGAGCTGCATATTCAGCCACATCTCCGCCTTGATGCCGAAGCCCTTCTCGAGACGGATGGCCATGTCAGCACTCATGGCCGCCTTCCGGTTGACCAGATTGTTCAGGGCCTGACGCGACACACCAAGGCCCTCCGCCGCCGCGGTGACCGTCAAGCCGTTGGGCTTAAGGCACAGCGTCCGCACCACGTGCCCTGGATGACTCGGCTTCTTCATCGTCATGCGGTGTCTCCTCAGTGATAGTCTTCATACGCAACGTCGCACACATGTCCGTCCGAGAGCTTGAACACGATCCGCCAGTTTGCGGTGATCGTGATGCCCCATTCGCCCTTGCGCTTGCCTTGTAAGGGATGCAACCCCGGGAGATTGAGTCCGACCATCGACGTCGTGACATCCAATACGGTCAGAACGGCTTCAATCTTTGGCACCACGGCCTTATCGAGCAGTTTGGTCTTCCCCATTTCGTACAGCTGCTTGAGGCCTTTGTGCTTGAAGTTCTGGATCATCAGTCGCTGGTGACTGTACGGTGACGCGCGTCACTTGTCAAGTCTTTGAGGCGGGACGGCGTCCGCATGGCGCACCCGCCGTGGCGAAAGCGGGCCGAGCTACTCCGCTGAGCGTTGCCCCACAGTTCTGGTAGCACCTGTCAAGACGCAGCTCTGCATTTTTCCCTTGAGGACCTACCGCGCCTTGGAGCGCGCCACACGCTTTTCTGGCTCGTCGACGATGTGCAGCATCAGGTACCTGTGGAGGTAGTTTGTGGCCATGTCGCTGAATCGTTCGATCTACGGCTTAACCTGCCTGCGGTAGCCTTTGACGTTTGGCGCGAGCTTGATCCCGCGATTCGCGGGTTCTGTGAGATCAATAGAGCAACGTGCTTCACGCCGCCTCCGAGTAATACGCGCGCGCTCTGACGCCGCAGGTAGGCAGACCTGTGGTGAAACCATCGTTCTCGACCCCCGTCTGTTGCAGCACAGTAGGAAGGCAAGCGGACCCTGGCGATTAGATGATCTTGGTGACGCATGCCATCTTCGCTACGGACCAGAGCGGGAAGCCTTGGCCCATCGCAGCTCTACTTTACTTGCGCTGAGCGCCGAGTCCCGAGCGAACCCGTGAGAATTAATTGTCAACTCATGAGCTTGTCGATAAATGGCCAGAGCTTCCGGCCTGACTCTTGAATTCGAGTCATCTGACTAGTCGCGAAATCGCGAAGCTCTGATTCATGCGTAGTGCCACGCGTCGCAAGCAAAAGAGCAGCAAGATTCAATTGCTCGTTCGAGTAGAACTTCTTTCGTCCGATGCTCGCCCGAAGAATGTTTAGATCCTTAATTAGCTCCTTGTTCAGCCTGCCAGTGCGTGATGCGAGCTTTGTTCCTAGGATGGCCCACAGAAGAACTCCTGTCTGCGTACCCTTCGCATTTCGCACGACGGCCTTTGACGCCTTTGCTGCGGCTTGAAGGTCACCGACAATAGTAGCGGCCCAGCACTGAAAGAAGTTCAGGTCAACTAGCATAAGCGGAGGCACCGCGATCATTCCGTCGATCTGCTTAGTTGCACTCGCCAAATACGCCTTTGCGCCTTCCGCGTCCATATCGGCGATGGCCAGACCGGCTAAGGAAAGATCAATCCATACAAGCTGGGCACTGTAATTGAGTTTCGATGCCAGTGATCTAGCTTCATGAAGACAGGCCTGTGCTCTCGATGGCTCTCCGAAGTACGACAGCGCTTCTGCAGCGTTCCGATAGCCCTTACACGCAAGGCTGACATCTGCAATCAACCTTGCTTCACGAACTAACAACTCAGCTTCCACGAGCGCGCGAACTCGGTCGCCTGTCTCTGAAAAGTAAATCAAGTCGGCACGATGAACATCGAATGCGGGCACAGCACTGGAATGGCGAACGGCGTTAGCCGCCTGATGGGCAGTAGAAAGCGCACTTGGATCTTCAAGATTGCTCGCAAGGAAAAGCGCGAGGGTTGCTTGTGTTAAGCGGGTCTGCGGGCTGTTGCACGGTTCTCGTGCCGCCCGCTGCGCGCGCAATAGCGATTCCTTTGTGCTAAATGAGTATTCGGAGTCGATCGCGCCGCTCGCAACTATTGGGAGCGATGATGGTTGAGAGAGTTCAAGACGGTGCAGGCGGCGTCGAACGCTTTTTGAGCCCTCCAGCACTTGGGCTGCAATTGATCCGAGAAGGTCCTGAAGACCTTCGGTTCGCGCGATTCGCTTGAGACTCTGAAGTTCAAAAACCAGGGCCTCCGCGTTTTCAGTTCTTACCATACGCCCAGCATGCTCGTCGAGGTGTTGAACGGCCCTACTTTCACGCTGCGCAGCGATCTCAACACGCACGTAGTTGTAGAAAACTTTCGCAGGAACGTCTGCGTGCAGAGTGCTCGCAAGATGCTCGGCGCATCGTGCTGCGTCCAGGCGAACTACGCTCGACTTCATTCGCTTGAATGCTGCATCGATAAGTAGTGGAGACGTGGAAAATTGGCCATCTTGTACGTTCAGGAAGCTTCGTTCGTCGAGCCCTTCTAGCGCATATGCGACATCAATTTCGTCCATTCTGAGAGATGTAGCCAAATCTGACTGCCGCGCAGTTCCGCCAAGAAGGCCGCACAATACTAAGATCCGAAGTTGAAGTTCGCTCAATTCTTGCAGGGCGCGTTCGATAGCGACTTGCACGCGCCATGGGATGAGGTCTGGTGAACCTTCATCAAGAATTAGTCCCAGCATTTCAATTCCGTACATCGGAATGCCGTCTGCAAAGACAGCAGCGCAAGAGATTTGATCTGCGGTAGCACGCGTAAGTTCCCGCGATGCATAATCACCGAGCACAGTCGCCGTGTCAGAAAGGCTCATGGGCCCAAGTAGCACCTTTTCTAGGCCGATTAGCTCCACCGGCGACTCGGGTGGGGGGGCCAGCGCTGACGAAGCGAGGATCATCGTGTGATACCTGCCTTGTCCTCGCCGGTAAATTCTGTCTAGGCGGCCGAGCGACTCGGCATCTAGGCGCTCGCAATGCTCGAGTAGAAGCACGGTAGGCGTCTCCTCCGAGACAGCCGCAAGCAGATCTTCAATCTCTGCCAACGGACACTCATCTGGCGCGACGCTGCTGCTGTTTCGCCACTCACGCATTAACTCGAGCGCTTCCGGTGAAACGCCCATCGATCCCGGTAAATTTAGCAGTTGATTTACCAACCGTCGCAGCGCAGCAAATGGCTTTACCCCTGGCGTGCTAGCGATCGTCATCTCCAACACGAGCATGCCCTGCAGTATCGCCGCCTTCTTGACCTCGAACATGAGGCGCGACTTGCCGCTGCCCTCGCGACCGTACAGAAGCACCGCGCTCCCGCGCCCCGCCCGCGCATCGAACAGCCCCGCCAACAACCGCTTCGACTCCTGTACCCGACCCACCAGCGGCCCGTGATGCTTCTCGCCGTTCTGATAACTCACCACCGGCAACTTCTCCGCGATCCGTCGCCGGAGCAGATGCGCCGGGAGCGCGGCATCGCGGCCCGCACCGAGCCGCCCGATCTCGTTCAGGTACGCATCCAGCAAGCGCAGCGCATCCACCTTCGCACCTTGCATCGCCATCAGCTCGGCACGTGTCAGCGTCGCCTCCTCGTTCAACTCGTCGATCTGCAGCAATTGCACCGCATACCGATCGGCGCGGATCAGGTCACCTGCGGATCGTGCACGCTGCAATGCGCGCATGATGCGCGGACGAATGAGCGCGTGCACGCCGACGCGCTGTGATGTGACCCACGCGCCAAGTTCGTCCGAGAAGTCCGGCGTGTAGTCGATCAGCCATTCGCCGCCGACGTCGCCGTCCGGATCATCCCAGTCGCAGGACCAGTGACGCGGATCGAGGCGCAGGCCGTCCTCCCCCGACTCGACCACGAGCCCGAGTTCTCGCGCCTTGTAGACCGTCTGCCGCAGGTTGTGACGCGCGTTCGCGTCGTCGGATCCCGGCCAGAGCGTGTCCAGCATCGTCTGTCGTGATGTGATGCGCCCCAGCGGCACACTCAGCCTCACGATCATCGCAAAGAGGCGTTCGGCGTCGGGTGTCACCACCTCGTTGCCGATCTCGATGCGCTGTGCGCCAAGGAATTGCACCCGCGCGATGTATCTCGACCGGTCGGCCATCCAGACTCCCTCGGTGCGGTGCCGCCCAGCGGCACGTATCCGAAGACCTCCCGGTCCGACAGCACCGCCGGACCCTACCTGCATGCACGATCGCACCCATGGTCACAGCAGCGTCATCCGGTGCCGGAAATTGATCCGGCCCCTTGTGTCCAGCTGACGGGCGCCCTGTTGGAGCTCGCGTACGGCATGAACGATCGTCGTAGCACCGACAACACCCGCACCTAGATCACGGCGTCGCTTGCTCCAACCATATTGAAGCGACCCCATCCGCGAAACCCGTCCGTCCATCCGTCATCGGCGATCACCCTGAGAATTGAGGCGACCGTGACAGGCGTGACGAGGGGTTCCTGACTGGAGCGCTGCTCGCCATCGAAACCGGATTGCGAACAAGGGCGCCACACCCGGAAACGCGCTCGACGAACGTCAACGATCAGCCAATGGTACGGCGCCGACATCGCGACTGACGTGCACACCGATGCTCCCGCGAAGCGAACACGCCGCGACGCCCCACGCCTACCTTTCCTGCATGGTTTCCCTCCTCGACATCATCGGCCCGGTCATGGTCGGGCCCTCGTCGTCCCACACCGCCGGCGCCTGCCGGCTCGGCCTTCTCGCCCGCGGGCTCGTCGGAGGCACGCCCCAGTCCGCCCGCGTCGAGCTGCACGGCTCCTTCGCGCGCACCGGGGAGGGCCACGGCACCGACAAGGCCATCGTCGGTGGACTGATGGGTTTCCGACCCGATGACGAACGCCTCCGTACCGCACTCGACATCATGGAGCGCGAAGGTCTCGACTACACGTTCGAGAAGACGACGCTCGGCGAGGACAACGATGTGCACCCCAATACCGTGCGCATCACCGTCACGCGCAACGAACGATCCGCAGTCATGCAGGGCAGCTCGCTCGGCGCCGGCCGTGTGCTCGTCACCGACATCGATGGATACCCGGTCGAAGTCACGGGCAACCTCCACACCATCGTGCTCGTCGCCGAAGATGTGAAAGGCAGTGTCGCACGCATCGCCACGCTGCTGGCCGATGCAGGGCTCAACATCGCCACGTTGCGCCTATCGCGGAAACAGCGCGGCGGCGATGCGTTCATGGTGATCGAACTGGATGAAGCACCGGGAGAAAACGTGCGGGACACGATCCGCGCGCTCTCCTGGGTGCGCTGGGCATTCCGGCTCGACAAGGTGGGATCGGCGTAAGCATGTACAAGTCACTGGCAGAGGCGATTCGTGACGCCGAGTCGCGCGGAGTGAGCCTCGCCACCGTCGCGCTCGAGGCGGAAGCTGCGGACGGCGGTCGCACGATCGCCGACATCCGCAACGCACTCGGACGCGCACTGCACATCATGCGCGGCGCCATCACGCAGGGTGAAAGCGGCGACCTGCGGTCGGCCTCCGGCCTGGTAGGCGGCGACGCCGCAAAACTGATATCGGGACCCGAAGGTCCTTTGAGCGGCACACTCTTCCGCGATGTGCTGATGCGCGCGCTGGCCGTGCAGGAGGTGAACGCCGCGATGGGCGTGATCGTCGCGGCCCCGACGGCGGGCGGCGCGGGTGTGCTGCCGGCCGTGCTGACCGGTATCGCTCTCGCGAAGAACATTCCCGACGAGAAGGTCATCGATGCACTCGCGACCGCGGGCCTCATCGGCGCGGTCGTCGCCGAACGTGCATCGCTGAGCGGTGCGGAGGGCGGATGTCAGGCCGAGACAGGTGCGGCGGCCGGCATGGCCGCGGGTGCGGCGGTGGAGATGCTCGGCGGCACACCATCACAGGCCGGTCATGCGACCGCACTCGCGCAGCAAGGCACACTCGGCCTCGTCTGTGATCCACTCGGCGGGCTGGTCGAACTGCCGTGTGTGTTCCGCAACGCCACCGGCGCCGCCATTGCGATGGCCGCGATCGAAATGGCAATGGCGGGTGTCACGTTCGCGATTCCCGTCGACGAGGTGATCGATGTGATGGGCGAGATCGGCAAGGAGATGGACGTGCGCTATCGCGAGACGGCAGGCGGCGGCCTGGCTGCGACACCGACTGGACGAAGGCTCGCGAAGGAACGCCTGGTGCAGATCAAGCGGGCGGACGGCTGACGCTCGCCGGACGTTGGCCATTGGACAAAGACTCATTCAGCGACCACTGGCGCGATATCCCGGACGGCAGGAGATTTCTCCGTCCTGCGCCAGGAATGCACGAGACGCGGCAGCTCTCGTCCTCCAGCGGCGCGCGCATTCCACGCATCGACGGAGTACGGCGATATGACTCGGGTTGCAATCGTGACGGGAGTGGGACGTGTCGAGGGGATCGGATTCGAGGTGTGTCGGCAGCTGGCGGCCGAAGGCTTCACGGTGCTTTTGTCGGCTCGACGGCAGTCCATCGCGGATTCGCTCGCGGCGCAGCTGGCCGGACAGGGCAATGACGTGCGCGGCGCCGCGCTCGATGTCACGAATGTCGAAAGCGTCGCCGAGCTGGTTGCGCGCGTCGAATCTGACTTCGGCCACGTCGATGTCCTGATCAACAATGCCGCCGGCGTGACGGAGTTCGGTCAGGTGCCGAGCACCGCGAATCTCGACGCGGCCCGGAGCGCGATGGACGTCACATTGTTCGGCACGTGGCGTACGACACAATTGCTGCTCCCGCTGCTCCGGCGCAGCCCTTCGCCGCGCGTGGTGAACGTGTCGAGCGGTGCGGGATCGCACGACGATGTTGCGTTCGGCCTGCACTCCGGCAACGGGATGGGCCCGGGGTACGGCATCGCCAAGGCCGCGCTTAACGCACTCACCGACGCACTCGCGTTCGAACTGCGGGACACGCCGGTCATCGTCAACGCGGTGTGCCCGGGCTTCACTGCGACATTCCCGGGCGGCGAATCGATGGGCGCCCGACCGGTGCGCGATGGCGCCGCGTCGGTGATGTGGGCGGTGCGTATTCCGGACGACGGCCCGCGCGGCGGCTTTTATCGCGACGGCCAGCCTCTGCCCTGGTAGCACGTCGGTGCGCGAAGAGGCAGAACAGTTTCACGCAACCACCGTGAGACAATGGCGTCGCTGGCTCGCGCGCCAAGCGGCGCGCAGCGAGGGCGTGTGGCTCGTCAGCTGGAAGACCGCGACGGGGAAACCGCGCATGTCGTATGCGGAGAGTGTCGAGGAGGCGCTGGCCTTTGGCTGGGTCGACAGTCTGCCGCGTGCGCTCGACAGCGAGCGATCCATGTTGTGGTTCGCGCCGCGCAAGCCGCGCACCGGCTGGTCGCGTCCCAACAAGGAGCGCGTGGCGAGATTGATCGCCGACGGACGCATGACGGCGGCGGGTCTCGCAAAGGTCGATGCTGCCAAGCGCGATGGGAGCTGGACGAAACTCGATGCGATCGAGTCCCTGGAAATCCCACCCGACCTTGCGGCTGCGCTGAACGCGGAGACTCTTGCCAAGGAGCATTTTGCCGAGTTTCCGCGCTCCGTGAAGCGCGGCATTCTCGAATGGATCAGTACTGCGAAAAAACCGGAGACTCGCCAGCGCCGCATCGAGGAAACGGCGCGACTCGCAGCGAAGAATGTGCGCGCGAATCAGTGGAGAAAATAGGCTTGCGCGAGCGAAGCCGCATTTCGGCACAACTTCTCAGCGCGAAGCCCTCGCCTTCAGCAGCGTCGGCAGGATGTCGCGTGCCATGATCCGGTTTGGTGGCGAGCCACCAGAGTTGTAGTCGCCTCCCGTGAAGACCGCGACGAGGTCGAGGTCAGGCACGAGATAGATCTTCTGGCCGCCGTTGCCCTGCGCCGCATTCAAGTTCACGCGTTTCGCGCCCGCAGGCGTCTCGACGTTGAGCCACGGGCCCCACCAGAAGTATCCATAGCGTGTACCATCGATCTGCGACTGCTCGGCGAGCGATGCCGTCACCCACGACTCGGAGATCACCCGCGTTTTGCGCCACATGCCGTCGTTCGCGTACACCATGCCGATCTTGAGCATGTCGCGAGGTCTGAGATGAATCTGCGCGAATTCGCGATTGCTGTTGTCGAGCGTGTAGTTCCAGCGCCAGTGCGACCGCGGAATGCCTAACGGAGAGAAGAGCGCCGCGTGCGCGAACGCTGGCAGCGGCATCCTTGTAGCACGTTCGACGATCCGCCCCGTCACCGCGACGCCGCCGCTGCAGTAGTGCGCTTCGCTGCCGGTATCTGCGACCATCGGCAGGTCGAGGGTCGCCTTCACCCAGTCGGGCGACTCGTACAGCGCGGTTTCGCGACCGGGTGACCTGGGGTCGTAGTCGTTGCACGCGAGGCCACTGCTCATTGAAAGCATCTGCTTCAGCGTGATCTGCGCCTTGCGAGGGTCGGCATTCGCCAGCTGCGGATTGCCCAGCATCGGCAGGACTGGTGCCGAAACGCCCGGAATGGCGCCGCGATCCACTGCAATTCCTGCCAGCGCGCTGACGATCGATTTCGTGGCGGAACGCAGCTGATGCGGTCGCGACACATCGTAGCCGTAGAAATATTCCTCGAGCACCAGTTTCCCGTGCTGGAACAGCAGCACGCCGTGCACATCCTTGTATGTGCCATCCAGTACGCCGGCCACAACACGCTCAGCGGTCGCGACATCGAGATCGGAGTTGCGGATGTCACCAACAGGAATGCCGTCGTGTCGATCGACAGGTACACGATACCGGTAAGCCGATGTGGTGCCGAGCGGGCGAGGCGACGCCAACGCGAGGCTGGTCGCGGCGACCGAGCGTCTGATCCGGGCGTGCTGGACGCCTCGCTCGACATATCCGGTCACGATGCCCGACCGATTTCTCGGGAACGTGATCGTGTCACCACTCCCGTTCAGGAACACATCGCTGCTCACTCGGCGCAGCGGATACTTCGCTTCGTCGATGACTGCGTACAGCAGATCGCCGGCGACAAGTTCGAGCGTGTGGCCGACGGACTCCCGATACGTACCGACGAAGTCGGCCAGCGATGCCAGTCGCGGCGCCTGCGCGCTCGACGCACTCGCGAGCGCGACCGACACAAGACCGAGCACGATCGATCGAAGCATGGCTGCGAAACGGGGTTTCATGAGGGATGCTCGCATCGTGACGGCGAACACTGTCGCACTTCGCCTGCTACTCGAACGCCTACAGCGTCTGTCGATGGACCACCCGGGCCATCTTCACGATCCATTGCCGCAACGCTTCCGCATCGACATCGACATTAGACTGACGATCCGGCCCGCGTCGCACATACGTCGCGTCGTCGCGCGGACCGTACGCCCGCAGGATGCGGGCCCAGGGTTCCACCACCACGTCGGACGCATGCTGCGGTGATACGGCACCGTTGCCCGACACGACGCCGACCCACAGCAGCGCCACGAGATCGCGCGCGAAGCCGACGAACACGAGTTCACGGCCGCGCCCGGCTGTGCCGGTCTTGCCCGCCAGTGAATAGTCGTCGCCAAGAATGTTCGCGGCGCGCCAGCCGGTGCCCTGTTGCGCGACTCCCTGCAGCATCGAGAACGTCATGTCTGCCGCCATGGACGACATCAGCGGTGACGCGAGGCCAGTTGCGTCGTAACCGCTGAAGCGCGGCAGCAAGGCGCGCTCCGGTGATCGCAATGCGGCGTACGCAGTCAGCAGATCGAGCGGTGCGACGGTCTGCAGTCCGAGTCCGTCAGCGGGCGTGGCGTTCACCGTGCGCAGAATGCCCGCTCGCACCAATCGCTCCTTCGCCACGGTGCTCAGTCCCGCCATCAGGCAGGCGCCGAGCACGTTGTCGCTGCGATACATCGCCTCAGCGATACTGCGATCGGGCGCGTCGTAGCCGCTCAGCGTCGCCAGGTATGCCTGCACCTTCGGATCCTGGCAGTGATTGTTCATCAACTCGCTAAGTGTCCAGTCGCTGTCGATGGATTCGTCATCGATTGCGGCGGCGAGCAGCAGCGGCTTGATCGCACTCGCGGGCTGGATACGACCGATGCGCAGCAGATCCGCGCCAGCGGTCGTGCGACCGTGCCGTCCGGTATAACTCACCACTTCCCCGGTCGACACGCGCATCGCGACGAAGATGCCGGCCACCTCGCGCGGCGGAGTGCTGTCATTCTTGCGTCTCCCGCGCTCCGGCCCCTGCAATCGTCGCACCAGCGCCGTCAGCTCGCGCTCGGCGGAGCGCTGCAGGCTCGCATCGAGAAACGTGCGCACACTGGTGGGGCAGCTGACGGACGGTTCGCACGTCGCGAATCCATCGCGCACACGCGAGATGTAGCCACGATACGGCAGCACGGTCGCCGCCGAGAGGCGCGTGCGTGATGGCGCGATACGCTTCTTCGTGACGGTGAACGTGGCGTCGAAGCGATGCATGCGTTCGAACACACTCCCGATGGCGGCGCGACGATCCGCGACGGCGTTCTGTGCGGGATCACGGTCACGCGGATTGGCCACGAGGTGCGCGAGTTCCGCAGCATCCGAGGCGCTGAGCGCGGTTGCCGGCTTGCCGTAGTACGAGCGCGCGGCGGCATCGATGCCATTGCGGTTGCGGCCGAGATACACGCTGTTGAGATACAGCTCGAGCACCTGACGCTTGCCGAAACGCGTGGTGAGATACGTACCGAGTCCTGCTTCCGCGAGTTTGCCGCTCCAGCTGTGATCCTGCGGCATGCGATCGCCGCACAAGGCGCGGGCGAGTTGCATGGGGATCGTGCTGGCGCCGCGACGCGAGGAGGCCCCCGGCGTGAGGTTGCCGACGGCGGCGGCGACGGTGCCGACCGGATCTACGCCACGATGATACCACGCGTGGAGTCGACGATCCTCGACCGCCGTGAAGGCCATCGGCACGTGCTTCGGCAGCGCGGCCAGCGTCACGTAGCGATCGCGTGTCGGATCGACGAAGCCGACGCGCTTGCCGGCCGCATCGAGCAGTTCCGTACCACTCTTGAGTTTCTGCACGCGCGCACCGACTCGGCACGGCGCGTGACCGAAGAACGGATAGAACATGACCATCGGCAGCACCGTGGTCAGGCCGAGCATCACCAGGACACGTCGCTTCGTGACACGCATGGCAGTGCAGAGTGCGGGATTCCTCGGACTCGAACGCCACGGGGAACCGTGTCTCGGGTCGAGGCGGCGCCTGTCTGGGCGCCTCGGTGAGCCCTACGCGCGCAGGACTGCACTTGTGTCGCCAACAACGGGCGGATGGTTGCTGCGCTTAACGGCAGAGGTCGCTTACCGCGCGCTTCCGGCTCGCGGATCGGCGACCAGATACTCCGCCAGCCTCGCGCGGCCACGTGCGAGGCGCGACTGCACGGTGCCCATCGGCACGGAGAGTACCGCTGCGATTTCCTCGCAGGTCAACCCGTCGATTTCCTTCAGCTCGACGACCGTGCGCGCGGCGTTCGGCAGGCGCGCCAGCGCCGCGTCGACGATTGCGCGACGTTCGGCGTTCATGACGCGCGTGTCCTGCAGCACATCCGGATCGACTGCGGCGTCGATCACGCTCACGCTGCCTTCCTGAGTGTCGAGCTGCGACTCGCTCAACTCCTTCGCGCGCTTCGGCATGTCGCGCGTGAGCACGTTGTTGATGTGATTGATCGCGACGCGATGGATCCAGGTCTTGAGTGACGAGTCACCGCGATACGTGTGCAGCCGACTGAACACACGAAAGAAAATGTCCTGCGCGATGTCATCGCGGTACGCGGCGAGACGTCGCGTCTGCAGCAGGTGTTGCACAAGCGCGATGTGACCGAAGTAGATCTCCCGCTGTGCCTGCTCCTCGCCGGCCATCGCTGATTGCGCGAGATCCAGGTCCTCTGCGTGTGCGGCATCCCGCGCGGACACCTCGGCGAACCGGCGCCGTGACGGTCGGCGTGACGTCAGCTGCTCACGCAAGACACCGAAGATCTGCTCGGCCCACTCGGCGGGCGCCAACACCACACGACTGGCGGAGTGACGAAACATGGCAAGCTGCGCGTGCGACGTTTCGATCTGTCGGGCGAGGTCGTCGAATCGCGCGGACCCGGCGCGTGATGCCGCGAGCTGCGCGGCGTCAGCTGCATTCAGCTCGCCATCCAGTGCGCGACTGGTGAGCTGCGTGATGTCCGAGCGGGATGACGGCATGTCAACGAGTCTATTGCGGTGAGCTGGAAGGCACCACACCATCGCCCGCCGCCAGCCCGTGCCACCTCCCGTGTTGGCGCCTCACGATCCGGGCGCTGGCAGGGACAACTGCAGGCGAAACCGTGTCTGTTGGGAGAGCGCCTCGTCCTGCGCATTTCTCGCCGCCTCAACCGACGACGCTCCGTGCACGAGTCACGCACCGCCCTCGAAGCCAGTCTTGCCACACGCTGGGAGCTCTCCGGTGTGTGGACCGCGTCGGGCGCGCGAATGGTCACACGTGCACGTGATGTGGAGAATGGTGACGAGGTGCGCGTGTCGGCCGTGTCGTGCGCAGCTGATGGAATGGCGACGGCGCAGATGGCGCGCGAGATCGGAGCACTCGAGTGCCTTGCGCATCAACCGACGGTCGTGCCACTGCTCGCGTCGGGACGTGCGGACGGATGGTTGTACATTGTGACGCCATGGGGCGAGCCGTCGCTGCGTGCGCTCGTCATACGCGATGGGCCGCGCGCGGTGGCTGACGCGGTGCAGCACGCGATCGCGGTCGCGGATCTGCTGCACTTTGCCCACAGTCTCGGACTTGCGCATGGCGCCGTGTCGGCGGAGGCGTTGTCGCTCGACGCCGGACAGATCCAGCTGGGCGGGTTTTCGACCGTCACGCGTGCACACGTGGATTCGGAGCGCGCGCGGACGGCGGCGCGCGATGTTCTCGGACTCGCCGGCGCGCTGTTCGAAGCTCTCACCGCCACGCAATGGCGCGTCGGCCTGCGGTGTCCGGATCATCTCCCGGAGGCACTGATCCACCTGCTGCATCGCGCCCTGGGCAGAGATCGGAGCGCACGTTTCGCGACCGCTATCACCTTCGCGCAGGCACTGTGTGCAGTGCGCGACACCGCGTTGTCGGACGACATGGAAGTCGGCGCGCGTGAGGCGGCGCTGGAGGGCGAGATCGCCGAGCGTCCGCTCAGTGATGGCGCCGCTCGCTCGCTGCGAGTCCTGCACGCGCTGCTCGATCGGGCCGAAGTGGCCGATCTCCCGCCGGAGCCGGATGATCCGCTGGTGGTACACTGTTGGCGGCGCGCGTCGGCGCAGGTCGGCGCGCGAGACGCGAGGCTCGTGGCTTTGCAGTGTCGCTGGCGGTTGCTCGCCGAGCGTGATCCCGTCGGCGCGTATCGCGCGTCGCAGGCTGCGCCGAACGCGAGGGCCGTCCTGCCGTATCGCGCACGTGCGCTGGCCGTGCTTGGCCGCGCCGCGGAAGCACGTACGCTGGCCGTCCGATCCTGGTTCGACGACGTGGCTCTCGATCTGTCCGGGCTCCGCTCCCTGATCAGCGCGCTCCTGCTGACGCGCGCCTTCGAGATGGCGTCGCTGGTGTGCGTCGCGGAGTGCGCCCACGGCGTGGACGATCCGGTGATCGTCGCGGCGGGGCAGTCGGCTGTTGCGCGTGGAGCGGTGCGGCGTCTCACGCCGTCTGCACAAACGCGTACATTGCGCGCGATTGCGTCAGCGATCGAGCGGCGCGTGCCGTGGACGGCGGAACTGCTGGTCGATCCGCGCTGGGACATCCTGCGTGACGACCATCGGTTCGCCGTCCTGCTGGCGCGTTCGAAAGCGTCATGGACAACATGAGCGATCGACGGTGTCTAGGTGTGTGTCTGCGGGTGTGGTGTGGTGCTCCAGTTCGTGCTTGACATTGTGGTATCCGGATTCGATCGTTGCGCAGCCTACCCCCCAGGGCTGCCAGTCTCCTCCTCTCAGCAGGTGAATCAATGATGCGCAAGAACACGATTCGTACGGCACTCCTCGGTTTGTCCATCGTCGCCGCGACGATGTTCGCCGCCGGCTCGGTCCAGGCACAGGGAGCGAAGAAGCAGGCCGGTGCCACGTCGAACAGCACGAAGACCCGCGGTGGTGCTGCCGATGCCAACGTGCGTCAGGACGACGCGCCGAACGCCGTCTCGAAGGCCGCCACGCCGGAGCCGGCTGGCAAGAGCACCCGCGGCGCATCCGCCGTGGAGCCGGGCCAGATCTGCATCGACAGCCGCGTGGACCTGTATGTGAAGATCTATGTCGATGGCACCTACGTCGGCACCGTGTCGCCGTGGGGCGATGCGTGTGGCTATTACGGGTCGGGCGACCACCGCCTGTATGCGCGCGCCGTGTTCACCGACGGCAGCTATTCATCCTGGGGCCCGGTCACCGGCGACGCGACCAACGGTTTCCGCTGGACGGTTCGGAACTGAGTCGTCGCGTCGGCGCGTCACTGCGTCGCGATGAGACTCACGGGGGATGTGCCACATCGGCGCATCCCCCGCTGCATTTCATGCGTGCCTGTTCACGGCGGAGTGTTCGCGGGCACCGCGTTGCACGGTTCGGCGCCGACGTTGGTGAGGAATGCGGCCAGTCGTTCCTTCGCGAGCGGTATGCCGCGCAACTCGTCCACCACGAACAGGTCGAGCGCATCGTACCAGATGCCGTTGCGGGCCAGCGCGGTGATGGTCGGTGTGCTCGGCACCACCTGTCGCTGGATGTAGTCCTGCAGGAACACTTCACCGGATCGCGTCCGAAGCGACCACTCGGCCACATCGCCGTCGCGGAGGGGCAGGTTGACATCACCGATCGCGATCCGATTGAGTCCGGGCTTGAGCGGGATCATGGCGGCGCTGAGCACGTCGCCGACACGGACGACGAGTCGCGCGGAATCGGGTTCACCGGCAGCGCAGACGGCCACGAATGGTGCGTCGCGCAAGGTTTGCGGAATGAGTGTGTCGACGGCGGGCGAAGGAATGAGCAATCGTGCGCCGTCACCGCCGCGCGTCAACGCACGCTCACGTCGCACGCCACGGGCGGGCGGGCGGAAGACGACCAGCAACCGCGCGCCGATCCGGCTGGCGGTCGATGGAGGCGGCGTGGTACGCACCGTGTCCTGCGCCGCGAGCGTCGATGCCGACAGGATTGCGCCGAGCAGTGCGCCGTGACACCGAGGCAGGGAGCAGGCTTTCAGAAAACCCATCGCGGAACCGGGGGCTGTGCACAACGTGCGGTGAACCGTCACTGCAATATGCGATATCGACTGGACTATGATGCCTCGCATGATCGACACCCCACCAGCCCGGGAACGTTTCCTCGATGCACGCCGCCTTGCGATTTTCGGTGGCGTACTGACAGCGCTGACGGGACTTGCGGTGGCGGCATTCCTGCAGATCGACTCGGCACTCGATCGTGCCACCGATGATCGCGTGGCGACCGCGCTGGCTGATACCCCGATCATGCCGCGGTTGATCGTGGTACGCGTGCCATCGCGCACTGGTGACTGGAAGATCGCGACGGCCGTGGTGCGGATGGACAGCGCCGGTGCACGCGCGGTCGGTGTGGCGATCGATCTGTCCGTTCCCGTCGCGCCGACGGGCACGCTCCCGGACCTTCTGCCGGCGTCACCGCACGCGGTCATTGGTGTGGCGCTGGGCGGTGATTCGATCGCGTGGCCGTGGTTTCTGGCGGACTCGCTGCGGGTGCGCGGCGGGACCGCGGCGCGCATCGGCTACACGGAACTGCTGCGCGACCCTGACGGTGTCGTGCGTCAGTCGCGGCGCGCCGCGACGGGCGAATCGTGGCTCAGTGATCGAATGGCGGCCGTCCTGTCAGGACGGCCGATAACGACCGGCGGGAATCTGTCGATGCGGCTTCGATTCGCGCGGCCCGACACGGCATGGTACGGTGCGTGCGCGCTCTCGATCGACAGCGTGCTCACACTCGCGCCGGAGGCATTGCATCGCATTGTCGCCGACGCCACGGTGTTGCTGGGCATCGATGACAGCCGCAGCGTGCCCACGAGTGTCGGCGCGATGCCGCCGCTCGCCGTGCTCGCGCACGAAACGAATGCGCGCGCCCGCATCGCGCTGGACGACGTCGCACCGCTGCAGGACGCCACCTGGTGGGTCAATGGCCTGTGGCTGCTCGCCGCGGCGGTGCTCGGTGCGTGTATCGCTGCCCTGACGTCGCTCCGATCGAGCATCGTACTTGCCGGTGTTGCACTCGTCGCGCAGGTCGCAATCGTCCTGTGGTTGATCGATGCCAGCGGCCTGTGGCTGCCGCTCGGCACCGCGATCCTTGCACTCATGCTCGGCATGCTTGGCGCGGAAGCGGTGGAATTGTGGCAGGCCCGTCGCCGACAGCGTCTCACCACGCTGCTGTTCTCGCGATTCGTGACGCCCGCGCTGGCGGCGGAAGCGTGGAGCGCACGCCATCTGTACCTGCAGGGCGGGCGGCCGGCGCCGCTGCAACTGCCGGTGACCGTGCTGTTCGTCGACCTGCGTGGCTTCACTCGTTACAGCGAAGCGACGCCCGCACGCGATGTGATGCAGCTGCTCACCGATGTGACCGCGGCATGCGCGGCGGACATCGCGGCGCACGGTGGCCTGGTCGACGATTTCGCTGGCGACGGCATCAAGGCGGACTTCGGTGTGCCTGTGCCACGCACCGACGCGGCAACCATCTCGCGTGACGCCATCAATGCGGTGCAGTGTGCGCAATCGCTGGCCGCGAGCATCGAGCGGCTGCTGCCGGCATCCCTGGGTACCAACGGCACGCAGGCCCGCATCGGTGTGCACAGCGGCACCGCGGCGGCCGGCACCATCGGTGGCACGACGCGACTCAAGTACACCGTCGTCGGTGACGTGGTGAATGTCGCCGCACGTCTCCAGAGTGTGGATATTGCAGATGACGCCACGGTCACGACCCGGTGTCGCATCGTGGTGTCCGCTGACACGATGGCGTTGATGGGTGCATCCGCGCCACCGGCGACGGACCTTGGCGCGTTGCCATTGAGCGGACGTGCGCATACGGTGCACGCGTTCAGATTGCATGCTGTTCAGGCCTCGTCTCACTGATCTTCATCGAGCACACGCATGCCGCATCAATTCCGCCCCGATCCCGCACTGGCGAGTGTCGGTCCGATGTTGCTGCAGCGCCTGCACGAGCGCGCTGCGTTGCTGGACGGGCCGTGGTTCCGCAGCACGCAGGCAGCCCTGCCGCGCGACGTGATCGAGGAGGCATTCGATCGGTGCGGCGCGCACGAAGGCACGGTGTGGCTCGTGCGGGACGGTGACCTGATACCCGCAGTGAACACCGGGCCGCACGCCGCGCGGGTGGTCGACACGTTTCGACAGCCGATTGCGCACGGGCTGATCGGCATGGTCGCGGTGACGCAGCAATCGTTCTGCGAGAACGACATCGCTGAGCACATGCTGCGAGACGCCACACTGGATGCACTGCTTGGCGTCGAGACGGTGGCGATGATGGCGGTGCCGCTGGTGTTCGGCGGCGGTGTGCAGGGCGTGGTGTCGTGTGTGCAACTGCGCGGGGATGTGCTCGCACCCGGATTCTCACCGGCGCACCTCGAAAGCTTCGAACGGGATGTGAATGTGGCTGGTCGGCTGGTGGACCTCGTGCTGCTGGATTCCGTGACTGGCCTCACCAGTGCCTGAATCGGTCCTGCACCTCGATGGGCCGCGTGCTGCGTTGCGCGAGGGCGATGGTGCCGGCATCCGCATCGCCGTGCTCGACACGGGCATCGAGGCCGGACATCCCGCGCTGCGCGGACTGCGGTTGCGCGACGATGTGATCCTGCTCGGCGACGGTCCACGCGTGAGCGTGAGCGACGGCGCGGGAGAGGATGCGTACGGACATGGTACGGCCATCGCCGGCATCATCCGCGACATCGCACCGCAGGCGGAAATCGGGAGCTTTCGTGTGCTCGGAGCCGACCTGGCGAGTCGCAGCGTCATCATCGGTGCCGGCGCACGCCTCGCGATGGCTCGCGGGTATCACATCCTCAACTGCAGTTTCGGCTGTCGCGGTGATGCGGCGTTCGTACTGCCGTTCAAGGACTGGGTGGATGAGGCGTACCTGCGTCACGTGCACGTCGTATCGGCATGCAGCAATGTCGACATCGACCGACGCGAATGGCCGTCGCATTTTCCGACGGTCGTGTCGGTGAACATGGCACGGACGGAAACGGGGGTGTTCCATCACCTGCCAGGGCATCTCGTCGAGTTCGCGACCGGTGGCCAGGGTGTGTCGGCGCCGTGGATCGGCGGCGGCGTGAAAACCGTCACAGGCAGCAGCTACGCCGCGCCGGTGATGGCGGCACTGCTGGCGCGGATGTTGTCGCGCACCGGGCCGATGCATCCGGTGGTGGCGAAGTCCGTGCTGCGCGAGCTGGCGCAGCCGTGGCAGGATGATGTGGCGGCGCGGAATGTGCGGCGCGCAGTGCTATCGCGCGCAGGTAGCGAAAGTTGAAACGCTGCATGTGCCGACTGGTCGCATTCTCCGCTGAGTTTCATCCTGCCCAACGGCTGAGGAGCAAGTAGCGATGAGTAGTGGGCAGCGTGCTGCTCGGATGTTCGCTTGCATGGAGGACTGGTGCGTCGGTGACGCGACGCACGTGATGCGTCGCGCTTGCTCGATGGCAGCATTCGTTGGCGCATTCCTCTTCAGCGTGAACGCCTACGCGCAATCCGCCAGTGACGGCCGGAATTCTGGTGTCGCGAACGACCACGAGCAAATGGTCCGCGCTGACTCTTTGCACGTGCAGGCAATTCGTCAATTCAGGGATTCCAATTTCGCGACTTCACTCGAGACACTTCGCCGAGAGGTTCTGCTCAGGAGAGTACTTCGGCATAGACCTGGAGAAGCTGGTGCGCTGAGTGGTAGAGGACGAGTGTTCCAATCTCTGCGCCAGTTCGATTCGGCCGTATTCTACTATCACGCTGCCGTATCGATTCAGCGCGCGATCGGCGATCGCCGCGGTGAAGCGATTTCACTCAACAACATTGGGTTCAATCTGGAAGCGCTCCAGCAGAGCGACTCGGCTACCACATACTATCGATTGGCAGTGCCACTCTGGCGAGTCATCGGAGACCGGTCGGGCGAAGCGACCACGATCATCAACATCGGACGGATGTGGAGCGCGCGTGGCCAGCTCGACTCCGCGATCGTGCACTACCGCGTCGCGCTGCAATTGGAGCGCGAAGGCGACCATCGATCCGCCGAGGCAAGAATCCTTATGGATATCGGATTCGTCCTTCAACAGCAGGGTCGTCCCGACTCCGCCGCGGCGCAATACCGCGCAATGCTGGCTCTGCACCGCGCTTCCGGAGATCGCGTCGGACAGGCCACTGCTCTGAACCTGATCGGCATCCTGTTCAGTCAGCAAGGACAGGGCGACTCGGCCGCAGCGCACTATCACGACGCGCTGGCGCTGTACCTCTTGGCTGGAGATCAGGGAGGTGAGGCCGCCTCTCTTACGAATTTGGGCGTGCTCTTCCACGATTCAGGCCAGAATGACTCAGCAATTGTATACCATCGTGCCGCACTGAGATTGCGACGCATCGTCGGCGACCGAGACGGCGAGGCGACCGCGTTGGCCAACATCGGAGCAGTCTTCCACGCGCTAGGCCATCCGGATTCCGCCGCGGCCTACTATCGGTCCGCGCTCACACTGCAACGCGCCAGGGGATTCAGTCCGTCCGCGTCGATCACTGTCAACAACATCGGAGGCGTATTCAACGGTCTGGGCCAGCGCGATTCAGCGCTCGTCTACTACCGCGCGGCACTTGGCATGTTTCGCGCCGCCGGTGACCGCGCGGGCGAAGCGACATCGCTCGCAAACATCGGGATGGTATACCACGCTACAGGCCAACGCGATTCGGCAATCGCCTATACGCGTGCGGCGCTTCGGATGCACCGCAGTGCTGGAAGTCGAGTCGGTGAGGCGACCGTGCTGTCCAACCTTGGTGTAGTGTTCGAGGCACTCGGCCAGCGTGACTCGGCCAGAGCGTACTATCAAGCTGCGCTGCCCCTTCGCCGCGCCGTCGGCGACCTGTCAGGGCTGGCAACAACGCTCTCCAATCTTGGCGTTGTGTTCGAAGCGCTGGGCCAGCGCGACTCGGCGGCGGTTTATCATCGCGCTGCATTGCCAATACGACGCGCAACTGGCGATCGGGCGGGCGAGGCGATCACGCTATTGAACATCGGCGCAGTCTTCGACGGGTCAGGCCAGCGCGATTCAGCCGTCTTCTACTACCGCGCCGCCTTGCGCTTGAGCAGGGCAGTTGGCGATAGGGCAAGAGAGGCCACAACGCTCATGAATATCGGGGTGGTGTTCGACGAGCTCAATCAGCGCGACTCGGCTGCCACATACTACCGCGCTGCACTTTCGTTGCAGCGCGCCGTAACGGATCGGCAGGGTGAGGCGGCGACGCTGCGGAATCTGGGGTTCACATTGATCGCGCTGGGTCAGCGCGATTCGGCGCGGCGAACTCTCATGCGCGCTTCGTGGCTGCAAGCGAACGTGGCGACTACAGCACCAGGCGACTTCCTGCGCGTCACAGCCGTTGAGGACAAGGGTCTTTCTGTAGCCAGTGTGTGGGCGAGACTTGCTCTTTCGCCTTCGGGTCGCGTCTCCGGGCCGGCTGGCAGAACCGACACCGTCGAAGCCTGGGGCGCCCTCGAACGCGGACGCGGCCAGGCCCTCCGCGCGCTGCGCCGCGGTGGCGCGCTGATCGAAGATTCCACCTTCGTCACGAAGGTTGCGGCATCGACCGCGGCGATGCTGACGCGGCTCGCGCGACCCGGTCGCGCATTCGTCACGTTCGACAGCTACCGTGACACTTTGCTTGTCCTCGCGATTTCGCCGACGGGGACTCTCCGCGCGGCACTCGTGCCGATCCGCACCGACAGTCTCCGACGTCTCACTGCGCGCATCCGCGCACTCGTCGGGGCCCGGGGATCGCAACGCGCAGCAGTCGGCACGGCGCTGCCCGTCATCGTGCCGAGGAGCGCCCCGACTGCGAGCTTCGAGCTCCTGCGATCAGCCGATGACTCGCTCGCGCCGCGAGCGCTCGCACAGGCGATCCTGCCCCCGGCCATTCGCGAGGTGCTGCTCGGCGCCACTGAAGTCGTGCTCGTGCCCGACGGCATCCTGTCACTCGTGCCATGGGCCGCGCTTCCAATCGACTCGCGAGGTACTCAGCTCGGCGCGCGAGTCGCCGTTCGACTCGTTCCCTCGCTCACCACTCTCGATGCGATCGCGTCTACCGCGTCGTCGCGATTGCGCACGCGTCCCACACGAGCCGCTCTCGGCACCCGCGCACTGATCGTGGGCGATCCCGCCATGCCGCCGGGCGTCGTCTCGCTGCCGGGAGCCCGCGCAGAGGCCCACTGGGTTGCCGACACGTTGCTCGCAGGTCAGGGAGCAACTCTGCTCACTGATCGTGCCGCCACGGTTCGTTCGGTACGCGACCGTCTGCGCACGGCACCGCTGATTCACTTCGCCACACATGCTGCCGCGTTCCCTGATGCGGCCAGTGCACGCGGAAGCTATCTGCAGTTCGCGGCCGTCGACTCCGGTGCACCCAGCGTGATGACGGTCGGCGATCTGCTGGACGCGGCGGAAACGGAACGGCTCACACTCTCCGCTCGACTTGTCGTACTCTCCGCCTGCGAGACCGGTCTCGGCGCTGCCAGCACCACCGAAGGCGTGCTGGGCCTTCAGCGTGCGTTCCTCGCACTCGGCGCCGAGACGCTGCTCGTCAGTCTCTGGAAGGTGGAGGATTCGGCGACGCGCGCGTTGATGGGCGCCTTCTACCGCCACTGGCTGGACGACGCCGATGCGCCGAGCGCCGCCGAGTCACTCAAGCGCGCCCAATCGGACATGCGTTCCGGCAAGGTTCCGGCGTGGCGTCCGGCGTGGGCGCGGCCAAATGCCTGGGCCGCGTTTCAGGTGGTTGGGGCGGGATAAAGTACCAATTACGCACTAAAGTCTTGCCGCCGAGCACCTCGGACGCACGACGCGACGTGCCTATTTCTTCGGCGCCGCCGCCGGCTGCGGGTTCTTCCGGACCCACTCGCATGCCCTTTCGTCCTTCCCGTCGCATCCACGCTTGTAGTACTCGGCGGCGCGCGTCACGCTCTTCGCCGTCACGGCTGAGCCAGCCTCGTACATCGTCGCCAGCAAAGTGCAACCCAGCGCGACGCCGCCCTCACACCCCTGGCTGAGGAACGATGCGGCGCGGCCATCATCGCGCATCACACCGGAGCCGCGCAGGTAGCCGGCGCCAAGCCGCGCACATGCTTCCGAAATACTCGGCGCACCCGTGCACGCATCACGCCACATTGTCATCGCGCGTGACGAATCGCGCGTTGCCCCGCCGCGGGCATCAGCGTACATGGCACCGAGCGCATTGCACGATGGCGTGTCCTTGCCGTTGCATCCCACCGTCAGCCACGACCGGCCCTTCGTTTCGTCCTGTGACAGGCCGCGGCCCGTTGCATACGCCAGGCCGAGCATGCCACATCCCTGCACGTTGCCGTTGTCACAGGCTTTCCCGAAGAGCACCGCGGCCTTCTTGTCATCGACCGGACCGCCTTCGCCCTTCGATGCGGCCAGGCCCAGCGCTGTGCAGGCGTACGCAACGTTTCCGTCACAGGCCGTCGCGTAGTACTGACGCGCCTTGCCGCGGTCCATCGAGAGCCCTTGATGCGGCGAGTCGTACATCCGGCCGAGGTTCATGCAGCCTTCAGGATCCTGCGCGTCACACGCGAGACGATACTGCGCGATGGCGAGCGGCACATTCTGCGTGACGCCGCTGCGGCCGTACTCGAGGTTGAGGCCCTTCGACACACATCCTGACGACACGCCGCCGTCACAGGCCGCGGCGGTGCGCGATGACGCAGCGCCCGTCGACGGGGCCTTGGGTGTCGTGCCGGTCGTCGGAGTACTGGTCGGCGTCGTCGCCGGTGTTGCGGTGCCGATGTTGCCCAATTTGGAACCGCCATCGCTGGACCCTCCGCCGGTGCGCGGAGAGTTCGAAGGCTGCGCTGCGGCAGACGTCGATGCCGGTGTGCGTGACGGCTGCGCCGTGCCGGATGACGATCCAGTGCCGCGCTG
>JACMLX010000084.1 GCA_014379355.1 Gemmatimonadaceae bacterium | reverse complement strand
GGCGGCGCTCGGCGGCCTGCTCCTTTGCGGCTGCGGTCGCGGTCACGGTTGACACGACCTGGGCATGACTGGCGATTGGCGTCGCGACGAATGCAGCGGTGGCGAGGGCCAGGATACGAACCTTCATCGGTTTTCTCCGGTGTGATGCGTTCTCGGGAAGCTGGGTTCCGCATGAACCAGCCTGCCAAACTCATCTACGCCAACCGAACTCAACCGGATTTCTCACGGGTTCTGCGGCCCCTGCCTCGGTCGCGCAGCCGGTGTACAGATGATGCGAACCAGCCTCTATGGGGACACGGAGATTTCGAGGGACACCCAGCCGCCCCGGATGCTGTCATCGAAGCTCCGGCTCCGGACCCGACGCGGGAACTGGGCAGCGACGGTCTGGCCGACGTTCCCGAACACGCCGCCGACTTCGGGCGTCACGGTCACAAGGCTGCCGAGCGGAATGGACAGACCCACGCTGATCGAGGCGGTCTGGCCCCTGGCGTCGAGCGTCGTGTTCCGGCCGCTGACGATCGCGCTCGCGTTGCTCGTCTCGCGCAGCAGGCTCACCACGGGCAGGACACTGAGACGCCCCGCCGGAATTGACGCCGCGCCGGTGACGCCGTAGAAGTCACCCACGGGAATGAGTCGTGTCGGCTGATCAGGGCGCTCGATGTTGAGGGGCCGCGAATAGAAGCCGTTCAAGGAGAACGAGCCGTCGCCGTCCGATCCGAAGAAGCGCAGGGCGCGCGCATCGACATTCAGCGCACCGCCACCCGGGAACAGGTTTCTGCCGCCGAGCGAATCGGAATAACTCTTCGTCATCTCGATGGAGGCACCGACCGCGCCGCTGACAAGCACACGACTCAGTCCCACCGCGCCACGCACCGTCGTGCCGCGCCAGCTGACCGATTCCGTGCCTGTTGGCTTCGGGTCGTACTCCACACCGCCGCGCACGGTGAGCGCAATGCCGTGCGCGCCGAGTCGCTGCGTGAGCGTGTAGCGCACGCCGGTGCGCGCGGCGATGCCGAGGGCGCCGGCGTCGAGGTCGACGGTACTGGTACCGACCGCGCCGAGTGCCAGTGCATCGGTGGTCGTCAACGCACCTGGGAACGACATGGATTGGGCGAACACGCGCAGGGTGTCTGCGCCGCGAAGGGCGAGATCGAGGCGTCCGCTGATCGGCGACACACCGCTGAAGCCGACCTGTGGATGCTCGGCGGTCGTCGTATTCGTATCGCCGGAGTACGAGACCGGCGTCAGATCCACTCGCAGCGTGGCCCGCCGGAATCGCGCCACCCAGCTCGCGTACGATGCCTGCTCCGACGCGTTCACGTTCCCGATGGAATACGTGCGCAGCGTGGGCCGGATGGTGAAGGACTGCCGCATCGACGGCAGCAGCGGCAGGAGCGCGAGCGTGTCGACGTCCGCATCGAGTGTATCGGCGAGTACCGCGGCGATGAGGCTGTCACGGACGCGCGTGCTGAGTGTGTCTCCTCGCGTCGCGGGTCGCGATTGCGCATGCGCGATCGGCGCGCAGAGTGACGTGTACACGCCAAGCATCAGCATCACCCGCATGGCGATACTGACGATAGCGCTGAGTCGCGCGCAGCACGTCATACGCCGCGACAGTGACACGATCGATGCGGCACCGCGCGTGACTACGGCGTGCGCGTGCGACCCGGCATGGTGGCCGGTCGCGACGGACGGTTGGCGTCGCGATACGCCTTCAGCTGCTGCGCCATCGCATCGCGTGTGATGGAGCCGGCGCTCACCTGTCCCTGCAACTGACGTGACGTCGCCTTCAATCCCTGCTGATAACGGCGAAGGTCCCGCACGTATTGCTGCTGGTCGGGTGGCATGGCATCAAATCGTGCCTTGCGGTCGGCTCGCGCGGCCTTGCGCTGTTCCGGTGTCATTGCCGCGCGTGCGTCGCGACGTGCACGCATCGCCTCGCGGCGCTCGAGTGCGAGCTCGCGGCGACCGGCAGCCGGATTCGTCGTGCTGACCTGCGCACGTGCGCTCAGCGGCGACAGCGCCAGGCCAAGGGCCAGCACGTACATCAGACGGGTCTTCATCAGGCACAGCTCCTGTCAGAATGGACGACCGGCCGATGCGACGGTGATTGGGCACCGCCGCACCGGCCCGCCAAACGATCGAGTTACGGCTTCAGCGTGTCGCGCAGATCGCGACGGACATCCCGACGATCGCGTCGCAGGTCACGGCGATCGCCGCGGCGATCGCGCTTGTCCGCCTTGAGGTCACGCGTGTCGCGTCGGATTTCGCGACGCTCGGCACCCGTCACGACGCCATCGGCGCGTGCGGCCTTCACGTCCCCACGGATTTCGCGGCGATCACCACGGATTTCGCGATTGTCGCGATGCAGTTCGCGGCGATCCTGCCGGACCTCGCGCACATCACGACGCAGTTCTTGGCGTGGGGAGGCCTGCGCCTGCGCCACCATCGGCGCGGCGGCGAGGGCGAGGCTGGCGAGCAACAGGGTGGTCAGGCGCATCGGTCAAATCTCCTGCGGCCATCGGCCGCGTGGGGTCAGTTGTCGTTGCCATGGTGGCTACACCTCAACAGACGCGCGTGAAGGGCCGGCGTTAACCCCGCGGGACAACTCTCTCGAATTGCCCCGTCCGCGAGGCCCAGCCCGGCGGTATCGTTGGGGACGACCACCACCTCCTGCCCACGCTTCGTCATGCCGCTGACCCGTCGCGATTTCATCGCCCGTACCGCCGCTGCCGCCGCCACCCTCTCGCTCACCGAGCGATTGCATGCCATGCGTCTCGCCACGACGGTGCTGCCCGTCGGCACGGCCGGCGCCGCGCGCATCGTCAGCTCGACGAACGGCCTGCGCGGCGTCGCGCGCGCGTGGGAGATGCTGCAGCGCGGTGACGACACACTCGACGCCATCATCGCCGGCGTGAACATCCAGGAACTCGATCCCGATGACGATTCCGTCGGACTCGGCGGTCTGCCGAACGCGGATGGCATCGTGCAACTCGATGCGAGCTGCATGCACGGGCCCACGCGCCGCGCCGGCGCGGTTGGATGCATCGAGGACATCGCGACTCCGTCGCTGGTCGCAAAAGCGATCATGGATTACACCGACCACATCATGCTGGCGGGCCATGACGCGAAGACGTTCGCACTCGAGATGGGCTTCACGGCGCAGAACCTGCTCACGGACCGTTCGCGACAGAACTGGCTGCGGTGGCGCGCGCGTCTCAATCCGGGTGACTTCCGACTCGACTACGACGACGATGTCGCCATTCGCTTCACGCACGGCACGATCAACATGAATGCCGTCAACACCGCGGGCGACATGAGCAGCGTGACCACCACCAGTGGCATGGCGTACAAGGTGCCGGGTCGCGTGGGCGACAGTCCGATCATCGGCGCCGGACAGTATTGTGATCAGACCGTGGGCGCCGCCGGTTCGACCGGTCGCGGCGAAGCCAACATCAAGGCGTGCGGCGGATTTCTCACGGTGGAATTCATGCGACAGGGCATGGCTCCGGAGCAGGCCGCGCTCAAGACGCTCGAACGTGTCGTCGCCATGACGGAAGCGCGCCAGATGAACGACAAGGGTCGGCCGCGATTCGACCTCAACATCTATACATTGGCGAAGGATGGACGATACGGCAGCGCCAGTCTGTACGAGGGCGGCACCTTCGCCGTGGCGGACGACAAGGGCGCACGCGTCGAGACGGCCGCCTTCCTGTTCAAGCGCGCGGAGTTCCCAACCGGCCCCGTTCCGGTGCAGCGTGCACGTGCGCGCTGAACTGACCGCGGTATTGATGCTGGCGCTGAGCGGTTGCGGCGTCAGTCGTGGCGCATCGCACCCGGCGCTCGCGGCGGAGGCGGCGCAGGTCTGGCTCTCCACACCGGACCGCGAGCATCTGCTCGAACGACAGCGGGACATTCCGTTCACAGCAGCGGACACGATCGATGCGACTCGCATCACCGTGGATCGGTCGCAGCAGTTCCAGACGATGGTCGGTTTCGGCGCTGCGATCACGGACGCATCAGCTGAACTGATGCAGCGACGGCTGACTCCCGCGCAGCGTGAGGCGCTGCTGCAGGAGCTCTTCGGCCGCGGAGCAGACGGTGTCGGATTCAGTTTCGTACGGCTGACCATCGGCGCATCCGATTTCTCGCGCACACATGTCACCTACGACGACGTGCCGTCCGGCACGCGCGACGACGATCTCGCGCAGTTCTCGATAGCGTCAGCGCGCGCGGATCTTCTTCCCATCGTCCGACGCGCGCGCGCGGTCAATCCGCAGCTCAGTATCGTCGCCACACCGTGGAGCGCGCCGGCGTGGATGAAATCATCACGCTCATTGATCACCGGCAGCCTCGATCCAGCGGCGTATCCGGCCTTCGCGGAGTATTTGCGCCGGTATCTCGACGCATTCGCGAACGAGGGTGTGCCGATCGACTGGCTCACGGTGCAGAACGAACCGCACCATGAGCCGAAGGACTATCCGGGCATGCGCTTCACCCCCGCGCAACGCGCCATGTTCATCGGCCGGCATCTCGGGCCCCTGTTCATCGCCCGCAACGTGCACACGCAGATCCTCGACTGGGATCACAACTGGGACGAGCCCCAGTCACCACTTTCCGTACTCGGCGATTCCGTGGCGCGACGGTACGTGCGTGGCGTGGCATGGCACTGCTACGCCGGTGACGTCTCGGCGCAATCGAAGGTCCACGATGCGTTTCCGGACACGGAGACGTTCTTCACCGAGTGCGCCGGTGGCGCGTGGGCGCCGAACTTCGGCGACAACCTGCGCTGGAACACGAAGACGCTCGTCATCGGTGCCACGCGTCACTGGGCGCGCGGCGTCGCGCTCTGGAATCTGGCACTCGACGCGCACCACGGCCCGCACCTCGGGGGGTGCAACGATTGCCGCGGCGTGATCACCATCGACTCGGCCACCGGCGCCGTCACTCGTAACGAGGAGTTCTACGCCCTCGCGCATGCGAGTCGCTTCGTGCGTCCTCGTGCGGTGCGGATCGCCTCCACCTCCGGCGTCGATGATCTCGACACGGTGGCATTCCGCAACGCGGATGATGATTCGGTGGTCCTGCTGATCGTGAACAGTGCTGCGGTCGCACGCACCGTCACGGTGGTCGAGGCGCACACCCACTTCCGATCGACGATTGCCGCCGGCGCAGTCGCCACCTTCGTATGGCGGTGATCACGCGCCAACCGACGCATTGGACTTCGTTCTCGCCGAGCTGGTTGATCCGGCGTCACCGGACCGGGCTCGCTGGCGAGCGTCAGGTCACGGTGTGATCGTGCCTGACGCCCGACCGATGAGAAACGTCGATCCATCCGTCGGCGTGGTGATGCCGGTCTGTGCACCCGTCCACAGACGCCGCGTCGTCGAGAAGATGAATCGGGCGTCGTAGAAATCGAGAATCGGGCCACCGCCGCTGACCCACCAATTGGTCGCGTCGCCGGGCCGGATGCTCCACGTCGCATCCCAGCCGAACACCTGTGTCAGGTCGGGCATGCGCACGTCGTACGCGCCCGAGCCACCGAGAAATCCGCGCGTCGTCTGCACCGTCGCGAAGCGAGCGAATGCGCCGGTCGATTTCACATCGAGCGTCACGCCGCTGTTGTATTCCGTCGGCACGGTGCCCGTGACACGCAGCATGCCGGCGCCGGGAACGGACACGGACGTGACCGCAGGAGTCGGCAGCACGGGACCGAACGACACGCTGCGGTCGCCGATGGTCCGCGAATAGGTGATCACCTGCCGCGATGCGCGTCGCGTCGCGAGTGTGCCGATCGTCAGCACGACCTGATGGAGATCACCCACCTGAGTCTGCGCCAGCGGAATGCCATGGATCGTGCGCGTCGTGGGTGCACGATCGGGGCCTGGCATGCCACTCAGCGCAGCGTTCGTACCACCGACCGTGGTGAACGACGTCGACACACCGAACGACTCGCCACCGGTGTTGCCGACCGTCCATGTCGCCGGCGTGAGCGCGAATGCCTCGGCCGCATTGAAGTCGAGCAGCGCGTTGCTCCCACCGGCCGCCGGATTGAGGCCACGCCGGATGATCGCGCGATCGGGAGTCAGTTCGGCATTCAGATCGCCCGTTGCGCGCGCCGCGACGAGATCGAGATTGCCCGACGGCAGGTTGAGCAGCGAGTAGTTGGACACAGTGCCGCCGAGCGGGTTGGTCGTCGAGAGGGACCACCACCCCATGCTCACCAGCGACTGCTGTCCGGCAGACAAACCCGTCACGGTGCCAAGCGCATTGCGTGTGCTGCCGTTCTGGTACAACGAACAGTCACTCGCGGCCATCGCGGTGAGTTCGGCTTGGGTCGCGTTGTACACGGTCGTGCGCGTGACACCGGAATCGATCGTGGCCCAGGCCACTGACGCCGTCGGCTGCGTGACATTGAACGAATACGTCTTTCCACTGTCACCCGGAATGACGCGCGTCCATGCGCCGCTGCCATCCCTGACCGCGACGAAGTACGACGGATACCGGGGCGCGCTGGAGCAGATGCGCCAGGTGATGTTGCCGGTCGTTGGCGGTCCGACGAGGATCGAGACGTTTGCCGTGCGCACGCCGCCGCCGTTCGCCCCTTCCGCACGAATCGTTGCCGTGTATGTGCCACTCGGCGCGCCGGCGTTGATGATCGGAAACGACACGGTGCTGCCGGTGGTCGAGGCAGGTGTCACGACGGCCGCCACCGTCGGCGGCAAGCCGCTGACCGTGAAGGAAATTGCCCCCGTGTAGCCCGCGTCACGTGTGATCGCGATCGTCGGGATGTGCACCAGCACCGTCGGCTGCGGTGCGATGAAGCCCGTGACGCTCGGTGCGATCGAGAACGACGCCGCGCCCTGATTGGGAATTGCCACGATGAACTGCAAGCCCGCTGACTGGTTCGACAGCCCGGTCGCGGATCCGGTGATCGTCAGCGCCGTCGTGCTGGCGAGCGCCGAGGAGGCGGCGACCAGCGTCAACGTGGCGGTCGTCACACCGGCCGCCAGCGTCGCCGGAGAAAACGTCGCGGTGACACCGGTCGGCAGCGGCGTGACACCGAGTGTGACCGCACCCGTGAATCCTCCGGTGCGCGTGAGTGTCACGACCAGCGTCTGCGTCGCACCGGGCGCCACGGTGAGCGTGCCGGGCGAAATCGTCATTAGGAACGAGCCCGTGACGACCGGCGGCGGTGTCACACCACCATCACCGCCGCCACCGCAGGCGTTGAGCAGGAGGACGGCACCGAGTGCGCCGACGATGCCACGGTGCCATGAACGGGAACTGCGCATGATGACGCCAAAGCCGGGAGAAAGGATCCGATGCGTGTGCGCCGCAACCCGGGCGCGTCATCCCACTGTACGCAACCGTGGGCGGGAAACCGTCATGGTGTCCTGCCGGCACAGGTTGCAGGCCGAAGGCTCGCTTCCGAACGGTGCCGTTTCTGGCTAGTCTCGCACGATGTACACACGCCATGTCACACTCGCGCTCTCGGTTGCCGCCTGCAGCCTGCCCGTGTACGTCCATGCACAACGGTCGATGCCGTTCCGGATCGAGGAAACCACGATCGCGACTGTGCATCGCGCGTTCCGCAGCAAGTCGCTGACCTGCCGCCAACTCGTGCGCGGGTATCTCGATCGCATCGCTGCGTACGACAAGCGGGGACCTGCGATCAACGCGCTCATCACACTGGACACGACCGCGCTCACCATCGCCGACTCGCTCGACCGGCGTTATGCGTCATCGGGACCCGTTGGACCGCTGCACTGCATCCCGATGATCGTGAAGGACAACTTCGAGACGCACGACCTGCAGACCACTGCCGGTTCCCTGTCGCTCGAGGGCTGGCTCCCGTCACGCGATGCGACGATGGTCGGCCGTGTGCGTGCCGCCGGCGCCATCGTGCTGGCGAAGAGCAATCTCGCGGAGTGGGCGTTCACGCCGTATGAAACGGTGAGCTCGATCCTGCCGGGCTACACGAAGAATCCGTATGCGCTCGATCGCGTCACGGCCGGCTCGAGCGGCGGTACCGCCGCCGCAATTGCGGCCAACGAAGGTGAAGTGGGACTTGGCACCGACACCGGCAATTCCATCCGTGGTCCGTCGGCGCACAATGCGCTGGTCGGCATCCGCTCCACGATGGGACTGACGTCGCGCGCCGGTGTCGTACCACTCGCGACCGGCGCCGATGTCGCCGGCCCGATGGCACGCACCGTCGCCGACGCGGTCGCGGTCTTTCAGGTGGTGGCTGGCACCGATCCTGCCGACCCCGTGACCGCAGACGCGAATGCCCATCGCGCGGCGGACTACAACCGCTTTCTCGTACCCGGTGGTCTCGAGGGCGCGCGCATCGGCGTGCTGCGTCAGGCGTATGAGCGTCCGACCACTGACAGCGAGGTAGTGACCGTGTTCGCGCGCGCCGTCAGCGCGATGCGAGCGCAGGGTGCGACCATCGTCGATCCCGCCGGCATCGATTCACTTACGGCAGTGCTGCGTGTGACTGGCGCCGGCGGTGCACCGCTTCCGGGGTGCAATCCTTTCAAGTACGACCTCGAACGGTATTTCGCGGCGCGGGGCGAGAACGCTCCCGTGAAGACGATCCGCGAGATTCTACGGAGCGGCAACTATCACCCCACCACGCAGCTGCGACTGCAGACTGCCGATACGGTGACCGTGCCGCCGGAAGCGCATCCCGGCTGCATTGCGCGCGAGGCCATGCGCGTGCGGTTTCGCGCCGCGGTCGTGCAGCTGATGGATTCCCTCAGGCTTGACGCGCTCGTGTATCCGACGTGGAGCAATCCGCCACGATTGATCGGTGACCTGAACACACCACACGGTGACAACAGTCAGCTCTTTTCACCCACGACCGGATTTCCGGCGATCACCGTCCCGATGGGCTATACCCGCGGCTCATTGCCGGCCGGCATCACGTTCTTCGGCCGTCCGTGGAGCGAGGGCCGGCTGATCACACTCGCCTACGGCTTCGAGCAGGCCACGCATCATCGTCGGGCACCAGCGAGCGCGCCCCCACTGCATTAGATGTGTTGTGGACGGACAGCACCGGACCACTCACTCGCGTCGAGGCCCGAATGAAGCGCCGCACGTTCCTCCAGACTGTTGGAGCATTCTCCGCGGGTGCCGCATTCGGAATTCCGCGCGCGGCCGATGCGCTTGGCCCGACCATGGCGGCCAGCGGGCGCGAGAAGCTCTCACGCGTCGGACTCGAGCTGTACGCCGTTCGCAAGGCGATGAAAGCCGATCCGGAACGCACGCTGGCTGCCATCCGCCAGGCCGGGTATTCCGACGTCGAGCTGCTCTGGTCATTCCAGAATTTCGGCCGCACCACACAGGAAGTGCGGGCATCACTCGCGAATGAAGGGCTGAAGGCGCCGTCGGCGCACATCAGTCCGACCATGTTGACCACCGACTGGCAGCGCAGTCTCGATACGGCGAAGCGGTTGGGGCACGAATATCTGATCGTACCCGACCTGCCTGCCGCGTCACAGGCGACACTCGACGGCTGGCGCAGCTGGGCGGATCGCTTCAACACCGCCGGTGCCGCGGCCCGGAAGTCGGGCATCTGGCTCGCGTTTCACAACGAACCGAATCACATGAAGCCGATCGACGGACAGGTGCCGTACGACCTCTTCGTGTCATTGCTCGATCCGGCGATGGTGCGTCTGCAGTTCGACTGCGGCAATCTCACGATGGGTGGTGGCGACGCGATGACGTACCTGATGCGCTATCGCGATCGCTACTGGAGTTTCCATCTCAAGGACGTGGTGGCCGATCGCTCCACCGATACGGAGCTCGGCAAGGGCACCGTCGATATCGGTGCCCTGCTCGCGATGGTTCCCGATCTCGCGAGCAAGCCGTGTTACGTGGAGCAGGAACATCCGTCCGACGAGATGGCGAGCGCGCGGGCGAATGCCGCCTACCTGATCGCGTTACGCTTTTGAGCAGCTGCGCAGACGTCGCCAGAAGCTCGGGAGCGAGCTTCTCGCGCGTTCAGGTCGCATGGGTGTCTGCGGTGCCTGCGCCGAACTTCACTGTGACGCCGAGAACTGCGGAATCGTCACGAAGGGCGAGGTAAGCATCGGAACATTCGTCGTCGGCCGTTCGATGCTCAACCGGACATTGGCAGGCCCGGAGCGACTTCTTGCCACGGCTCGTGCGATCGCGCGCTTGCGATACGCAGAGTCGGCAAACAGTTCGCATGGCGACATCGCGCCGAAAATTTCTCACCTGAATGCAGCACCGTCACGTTATTGACGGCATTACTCGCGGGTCAATTCGGGGCGCATCTGATCCTGCGGCGCTTCGCTGTGGTTTGCGACTGATACTTCACACCGCATATTGAGCCAGGCAAAGCACTCGTCGTGAGCTGGGCGTAACGGTGGACACGGTCACACTTCGTCATAGTCAGAATGGAACGATTCCATAGGCGGCATCGTGAGTCAACATCGATGTCGAAGACAGCATCTTGAGCGCACTATTGACTTTTTTCCACATCGTCGATTGTCGCGTTCGACGCGTCTTCGCGGACGCCGCACCACCCGCGCGACGCGTTCCTCTCTTGCGGTGCTGCTCGTCGTCGACGCCATGCTTCGCCTCCGGCACCTGGCAATCGATTGCGCTCCTCACGACGGCACCTGCCGTCACCGTGGCGGCTGAATTCCGGCTCGCGCGCGCGATGTGTCGTGCCGCCTGCGCACCGTCGAGCGTTCGTGTCGGCGCCCCGCCGACGGTTCCGGCATGACAGGCGCGCGTACGATCTCCTCGGGGTTGCCTACTCCTCCCCGACGCGACTGTGACAGGGGGCGGTACGACCGTGTCCCTGTGAGCGTGTCGCACGATCGTACGAGGAAGCGTTGACCCGAGAGGAGGCGCCGGGCGCCGTCATCACAGACCCTGACTATTTCGGATCCTTGGCGGCGGTTCGCGATCTCGGTCGATCCGGTCATTCCGTCGTTGTGGTGGATGATCAACGTCGCCCATCTCGTGCGTCGTCGAGCCGATACTGTTCCCGGATACTTCACGCCCCGACCGAGCCGCACTCCGACGCTGCGGTCAAGAGGATGTTACAAGTGGGCAGGGATCTGCCCGGGGCATTCCTGTATCCAACCTCGGACGACATGGCATGGCGGATTGCCTGCTCGCAAGAGCTCTTCCGCGAGCATTTCCAGCTCCATCAACCGGAAACGCAGGCATCGATCGGTCTGCTCGACAAGAAGCAGCTGTATGCCCACGCAGAAGCGTGCGGCGTCCCGTATCCGCGCACCTACGCGCCAACGTCGAGCTCAGACGTCCGCGACATTGCCGACACACTCGACAAGGCGGGTGGATTACCGGTGATCGTGAAGCCGCGCACACAGGCCGGCGGACAGAAGTCGAAAGGCGAAGTCGCCACGACGCCGAAGGAATTGATCTGGTCTGTCGACCAGTTTCGGCAGCCTGGCAGGTATTCCGCCGAGTTTCTGCGTGATGCCCCGGCAGACATCGAGTGGCCGCTCATCCAGCAGTTCATGCCTGAGGCCGCTGGCAATACGTACTCCCTTTCCGGCTTCATCGATCAGGCTGGATCCGTGGTTACGGCGCGCGCGTCAACCAAGGTGTTCCAGATTCCCGTACAGATTGGAATCGGTGTCGCATTCGAAGGCCGCGCGCTGCGATCGACGCAGCTGGAAGCGATCGAATCGATAGCCCGGGCGAGCGGGTACTTCGGCGTTTTCGAGGCGGAATTCATCCATAGTGTCGATGGCACGCTGTACCTCATGGATTTCAACCCGCGGTACTACGGTCAGATGAGTTTCGAGATGAGCCGCGGGATGCGCTTGCCATCCATCGCGTTCGCCGCAGCGACAGGTAGCGCGACCGTCGTGAAGGAGCTTCTCGCACACTCTCAGAAGTCACTTCGCTCGACCGACGCGTCGCAGCAGCGCTTCTGCGATCGATTCCTGTTCCGTACGCTGTTGCGCACCCAGTATCTCAACCGACGGCTCGACGCCGAGGTCCGCGATCGATGGTTGCAATGGATGCAAACCGGCGAAGTCTCCGACTTTCTCGTGTCCGATGACGATCCCGCGCCGACAATCGTGGACCGATCGACGCGCTGGCGCGCCTGGCTTCGCCATCCCCTTTCGTCGTACGGGGTTCTCTTCCGATGAGACGACGACTGAAGCAGTGGGTCCGTACCAATGTCCACACATGGGGCGTGGCGAATGCGAACGCCACACGAATTCCCTGGACCTATTGGGGCTACGACGTCACTGCGCAGGGATTCGCACTCAATGGCGTCTCGATCGGCGACCTCGCACGCGAATTCGGTTCACCGCTGCACGTGCTCAACGCGCCTCGCCTGCTCGCGAATCTCGACGCGTTCCAACGCGGTGACGGCACGCTCCGCCCTACGGTGTCCTGTTCGGTGAAGACATACCCGGTGCCCGGCATGCTCGCCCTGCTCTTCAAGCATGGCGCACAAGCCGAAGTCATCTCGGAGCACGAACTCTGGATGGTGAACGAACTGGGGATTCCGCCGGATCAGGTCATCTTCAACGGACCGGCGAAGTCGGACGCATCGCTCGAGTGGGCCGTGGCGCAGCGAATCAAGGTGATTCACATCAACCACCCCGAGGAGCTGGAGCGCGTCACCGCGGTGGCAGCTCGACTCGGCACGATCGCCCGCGTGGGATTCAGGGTGACGTCAACGGGGGTGACCGGGCAGTTCGGCATGCCGATGAACGACGACACCGTGCAGTTGATTCGCGGTGCGATGACGAATCCATGGATCGAAGCCGTGAGCTTGCACGGCCATCGCGGTTACTACATGCGGACAATCGGCGACGTATCCAGTCACGTCGAGCCGATGCTGCAGTTCGCGGCTCGGCTGAAGCAGGAGACAGGCTGGACATGCACCATGCTCGACGTCGGCGGCTCACTCGCCGTACGCACGGTCAGCGACCTCTCCCGACGCGATGCGCGATTGGCTCGCACCTTCGGTGTGCCCGCGACAGCACCCGACCCCTCGAACACGCTCGACGCGTCGTCATATTCGGCATGGGTCTGCCGCACGGTGTCCACGTTCTGCAGCGCGCACGGTCTCGTGGTTCCGGAGATCGTCATGGAGCCGGGGCGAGCGTTGTCTGCCGACGCGCAGTCGCTGGTGAGCACCGTGCTGGAGCTTCGGCGTGACACGCCATTCAGCTATGCCGTCACGGACGTCGGGGCCGCCGTCGCACCCGGTGCTTCGCATGAGTACCACCAGATCGGCCTTGCCGCTCGAGGCAAGCCACCGCGCTCGGGGCCTGATCAGGTGTATCGCATCGTCGGACCGATCTGCCATGCCGGTGATGTCGCGAGTCTTGCGTGGCAGTTGCCGCCGCTCGCACTTGGCGATCGCCTGATCATGATGGACACCGGCGCGTACTTCATCAGTGATGCGAGCAGCTTTTCCTTCGCACAACCAGGTGTGGTTGCGGTATTCGACGATGGCCGCGTCGAAGTACTTCGGCGACTCGAGACGTCACAGGACATGATCAAACGCGACCAATGGCGCCACGAGGTCGCGTCCTCGAACATTGATGGGCGCTGACTGGACTCGCTACTTTCGCGACGTGAGCACGAAAATCACGCCGGCGCTGTGGTTCATGCCCCAGCGGGCGGCCGATGCGATCGGGTCGTAGTAGCGCAGCGAGAGTACGGTCGTCGGTGCGATGTTGCGCAGCTCGTTCACACCACCGATGCGCTGGTTGTCGAGATACACCTGCAACACATCGGCGACTGCGGAGTCGTTCGAGCCCCGCGTGCGCAACCAGTTCGGGCGCATCGCCTGCACGACATCGAACAGGTTGGTGTACTGTGTTCCAACGATCACATCCCGCGTGATCAGCTGCTGATCCTGGCGCGGGCGGGCGGCGACCGCAGGTGCGGCGTCGGGTGTCGTGCCAGTGGCCGCAGGCTTGGACGCGCAGCCGGCCAACAGCGCCAGGGCCACTGGCGAAAGGATTGCGATGCGACGGACGACTGACGGCACGAGAACTCCCTGAGTCGGGTCCGCGCACTGCTCGACGAATCGGCCGAACGCCGTCGTTCCGGTCGCGGACATGACGACAAACTCGGCACCTGCACGCGGCAGCACCAGCGCTGCCCGAAGACCCCCACCCGCTGCGCGCGTCACGGAACGCCCGTCGGACAGGCCCGGATCACCAGCCAGCCGTCAGCGCTTCGCCGTCAGGATGTAGATCGCGCCAGCACCGTGATCCATGCCCCAGCGCGATGACGCCTGAATCGGGTCGTAGTACCGCACCGTTTCGATGTTCGTCGGCGCGATCGCGCGGAGTTCGTCGGCGCCGGACAGGTGCTGGTTGTCCAGGTAGACCTGCACCGTCGAACTCCTGCCCTGAATGCTTTCTGCGGCACGGCTGCGCAGCCAATTTCCACGCAGCGCCAGGATGACGTCGTACATGTTCGTGTACTGCGTCGCCAGGATTGCGTCGCGAGTCAGGAGCTGACGATCCGCGCGCACTTTCGGCGGCGTCGGCAGCGAAATCGATGGGCTGGTCGCCTCGGTACCAGAGGCCGCGGTGACCGACGGCTGTGCCGCAGCGGGGGTCGCGCCAGCTGGTGGCGTTGACGGAACCGACGGCGTGGGGGCAGGTGCCGGGTCCGTCTTCCTGCCAGTGCATGCGGTCAGTGCGCCGATCGCCGCCAGCGATAGCAGAAGTCGTGCACGGTGATTGAAGCGATACATGTGCGGATCCTCGGGTGGGAGCGCCGCCCCCGTCGCACGCTGCGATGAGCCCGGCGATGAAATCTCGCGGACGGCGCATCGTTACGGACGCGTGCCGTTCGGGTCCCTACACGACGGGACGACAGCGCGTTGGTTTCGCGCCTTCTCCCGGTCTCAGGGCGCTCGCAGGGCGGCGAGCAGCTTCTGCCCCGGGCGGCCGGTGGCCGGCTGGCCAATTCGCCGCTGCTCGGCCTGGACCGCCGAGCGTGTGCGGGGGGTGAGCAGCGCGTCGACGGGGCCGATGTCATGGCCCCGCGCGATGAGCAGCGTCTGCACTTCGCGCCGTTCCGCGCGCGAGAGCCCCAGGTCATCCGTCGGCCACGCGCGCACGAAAGCGCCGCCACCACGCAGCCGGTCGGCGAGCTGCACGATCGCCAGCGTGTAACTCTCCGCCGCGTTGTAGCTGAACACGGCGCTGAAGTTCGACGTCACCAGGAACCGCGGTCCCGCCAGTCCGGCCGGAAGGAACAGCCCCGCCTGCAGCAGCGAATCGGCAGTCGCGCTGACCAGCGGCGTGCCGTCGATTCGCGTCACCCCGCGACGGCTCCACTCCGCCAGCGATCGACGAATGCGCCGCCCTTCGCCGAGTGTCTCGAACGGAACGCTGTCGCCGCCCGGCAACTGCACCTCGAACCCCCAGGGCACGCCACGCCGCCAGCCTGCCTGATGCAGGTAGTTCGCCGTCGATGCCAACGCATCACCCGCGTTGTCCATCAGGTCTCGCCGACCGTCCCCGTCGAAGTCCACCGCGCGCCACCAGAAGACACCGGGCATGAACTGCGTCTGCCCGAATGCACCGGCCCAGCTGCCGAGGAATCGGTCGGCGGGAATGTGCCCCGCCTGGACGATGCGCAACGCAGCGAGCAGCTCGCCGCGAAAGTATGTCTGCCGCCGACCCGCGCAGCTCAGCGTCGCGAGTGACCGCAGGACGGAGAACGTCCCCTGTCCGCGACCGAAATTGCTTTCGATGCCCCACACCGCGGCGACGGTCTCCGCATCGACGTCGTATCGCGTCGCCACCGCATCGAAAATTGCACGGTGCTGCGTCAGGCGTTCGAGTCCGTCGCGCACACGTTCATCATCCGCCATCACCGCGACGTAGTCCCAGATCGGCAGCGTGAATTCCGGCTGCGCGTCGAGATGCGACAAGACTGCGGTATCGGGACGCACGCCGCGCACCAGTGCCCACGTTGGCACTGAGATCTTTCGCCCGCGCCGTGACGTGCGCAACGTCTGCAGGCAGCGTTCGAACGGATCGAGACGCGGCTGCGCCACATCGCTGGCCATCCCGGGAGTCGGCGCGCAGAGCGACACGATCAGCAGCGCTGACGCGACCCACACGGTTCGGGAACTACTGCGCATTTCGCATGTCGGACATGAACATTACATGAATTCAGGTTGTGCGCGTCTGCCTCGAGCCACTCGCGACATGTGCACGCGCAGCATCAGGGGGCCGTTCGCCGTAGTGTCGACGCTGGTGCACGCATCATACGTCAACGGTGCCGACGTTTCGGCGCCTCGAACGGCCCACCCACTCCCCGAGTCCGCCCATGACGCGCCTCCCCTCGCGCTTCGCGGTCTGTCACATCGTGCTGTCCGCCCTCAGCGTGAGTCTGACGTCAGCACAGCAGCCGTCTGCGAGATCCGCTGCTGCGCCAGCCGGACCCACGCCGGCCGATCTGCTCAAGCGCGTCGAATGGCGCTCCGTCGGCCCCGCCAACAACGCCGGCCGCATCTCCGTCGTCACCGGTGTGCCGGGCGATCCGCTCACGTACTACGTCGCGGGTGCCAACGGCGCCATCATCAAGACCGTGAACGGCGGCACGACGTTCAAGCCGATCTTCGATCAGCAGAGTTCCGGCTCGATCGGGGCGATCGCCATCGCCCCCAGTGATCCGAACATCGTGTACGTGGGCACGGGAGAAGGCAATCCGCGCAACAACGCATCGGTCGGCGACGGCATGTACAAGTCGGTCGATGGCGGCGAACACTGGACACACATCGGGCTCGAAAAGTCGGACAAGGTCGCCCGCATCGTGATCGATTCGCGCAATCCCGACATCGTGTACTCCTGCGTGCTCGGACGTGAATGGGGCCCGAGTGAGGAGCGCGGTGTGTTCCGCACCACCGACGGCGGCTCCACGTGGAAGAAGGTGCTCTACCTCGATCCGCAGACGAGCTGCAGCGACATCAGTGCCGATCCTGCGAACAGCAACATTCTCTACGCCGGCATGTACACGTATCGCCGCTGGGCGTGGCATCTCGAGTCGGGCGCAGGCAACACGGCCGTCTACAAGTCCGTCAACGGCGGAACCACGTGGGAGCGTCTCTCCGGCGCGGACCGTCTGCTCGGCCTGCCGCGCACTGCGATGGACCGCATCGGTGTCGCGGTCGCGCCGAGTGATCCGAACATCGTGTATGTGCTCAGCGAGACGAAGGAGGAGGGAGAACTGTGGCGCAGCGACGACGCCGGCAAGTCGTGGCGCACGGTCAATCGTGATCGGAACATCAACTTCCGTCCCTTCTATTACGCCGACATCCGCGTCGATCCGAAGAATCCGAACCGTGTGTTCACGTTGTCGGGCGGCCTCTATTTCAGCGAGGACGGTGGGGCGAACTTCCGCACCATCGCGCGCGACGTGCATGGTGATCATCAGGCGATGTGGATCGACCCCGTCGATCCGCGCTATATCCTGAGCGGCAGCGATGGCGGCTGGCAGGTCAGCCGTGATGGTGGCAAGAACTGGGACGTGATCAACACCTTCGCGTTCACGCAGTTCTATCACATCAATTACGACATGCAGGTGCCGTATCGCGTGTGCGGCGGGCTGCAGGACAATGGCAACTGGTGCGGGCCGAGCAACTCGCTCTCCGGTCAGGGCATCCGTCAGGCCGACTGGGCGACGGTGTCCGGCGGCGACGGGTTCTTCACCGTGCCCGTGCTCGACAAGCCGTGGCTCGTGTTCAGCGATGCGCAGGGCGGCATGCTCAACATCACCGACACGCGCAGCGGCGTGCAGAAGACGATCTACCCGTATCCGAATCGTGTCGGATCGGTCGGCGACGCCATGATCGGGCACAAGTATCGTTTCAACTGGAACTCGCCGATCGCACTGTCGCCGCAGAATCCGGGTGTGGTGTATTTCGGCGGCAACGTCGTCTTCAAGTCGACCGACTACGGCCTGAGCTGGACCGTCATCTCGCCGGACGTCACCACCAACGATCCGAAGAAGCAGCAGTCGTCCGGCGGCGAGATCGTCGTGGACAACACGGCCGCCGAATTCCATTCGTCGTTGCTCAGCATCGCGCCGTCCACGCTCGACGGCAACGTGATCTGGACGGCGTCGGACGACGGGCTGGTGTTCGTCACCCGCGACGGTGGCAAGACGTGGACGAAGACATTCGACAACGTGCCGGGCCTCAAGCCGAACGCCTGGCTGGCGACGATCGAGGCGTCGCACTTCGACGCCGGCACGGCCTTCGTCACGGCCGATTATCATCAGGACGACGACTACACGCCGTACGTCTACATGACCACCGACTTCGGCCGGACCTGGAAGAGCATACGCGGTGACCTGCCCGATCGCGCGTGGTGGACGCACGTGGTGCGCGAAGATCCGCGCAACAGGAACCTGCTGTATGTCGGCACCGAGGCCGGTGTGTGGATGTCGTGGAATCGCGGCACGAACTGGGTGTCCATGCGTGGTGACCTGCCGGTCGTGCCCGTGCGCGACATGCAGATCCATCCGCGTGACAACGACCTGTTGCTGGCCACGCACGGTCGTGGCCTCTACATCATGGACGACCTGACGCCGGTACAGAAGCTCGCCGAGGTGATGGCGAACGAGGCGGAATTGTTCGACGTGCGCAACGCCATTCGCTGGAACATGTGGAGCCGCGATGGCAACCTCGGTCAGCGCAGCTACAAGGGTGAGAACCCGGCCAATGGCGCGATGATCTCCTACTACCTGAAGGCGCAGCCCGCTGCTGAAGTGAACATCGAGGTCGCCGATGCAGCCGGAAAACTCGTGCGCCGTTTCCGGCGCGTGCCTGATGAGGCGGGCGTCAGCCGCATTACCTGGGACCTGCGGTACGAAGCGGCGGCAGGTGGCGCGCCGGGGCGCGGGGCC
>JACMLX010000008.1 GCA_014379355.1 Gemmatimonadaceae bacterium | reverse complement strand
CGGCTTCGCGCAGCGTCAACCGGCCGGCCTCCACCTCCGCCACCACCCGCTGCTTCAATTCCGGACTGTAATGGTGAAACGATCGCGTCATGGTCCCACGTCTCCTGCGATGACGTGTAGACGCTAATCAGGACGTGACACAATGTCGAATGGATACCGTATTGTTCTTGAAGCGGCCCTCGCGAGCGTAGTTCACAAAGCATTCTTGTAGATCTCTATTCCGTTTGATGCATTGTGTCTGCGCACGGAGCGCTTGGCGTCTTTCCGACTTGGCGTCAAATCTGTTGCGGTTCGTTGCGCCTCTGCGTTGAAGCAGTCCGCAGTAGCAGTTTTGCGTCAGTTGCCGTTCTGCGATTCGCAGTCCAAGCAGTCTCGCTCGATCGAGAAAAGCACACCGAATCAAGGATGACGCCGATGTTTGCTCGACCAATCGCTGTAGTGATTGCCGTGGCGGCGATGTGCACGGCGCTGAATGCCCAGCGCACCTCGCTGCCCGAGGTGAAGGTGCGGTGGGACCGCATGTGCCAGATCCGCAAGGAGAAATTCGACCACATCCTCCCCGAGGCGATGCGGGAGAACGGGATCGACATGTGGATCGTCGCGCAGAAGGAAGGCCATGACGACCCGCTCGCACCACTGCTCGGACCGGGCTACACCGGCAGCATCGGCTACTTCGTCTTCACGGACACGGGTGGCGATCACATCGAACGTGCGGCACTCGGCATAGAGGATCATCACCGCGAACTGTGCGGCGCGTACGACATTCCCGACGGTGACACGGATCTGCTCAAGTTCGTGACCGCACGCGACCCGAAGCGCATCGGCATCAACATGTCCGCCGAGATGGGCCTCGCGGACGGACTGACCAAGTCGCTCCACGATCACATCGTGAAGACACTCGGACCGCAGTACGCCGCGCGCCTCGTCGGCGCCGAGAAGATGGTGTCGGACTTCTCGTCACGCCGTACCGCATCGGAGATCGTGGCGTTCGGTGAGGCGGGCGAGATGGGTCGGCAGATCGCCGAGCGTGCGCTGTCGAACGAAGTCATCACACCCGGCGTCACCACACTTGCCGATGTCGCGTGGTGGATCGAGCAGCAGCAGTATGACCATCACCTCGGCTCGTCGTTCAACGTGCCGTCGGTGTACGTGACGGGGCCGAATGGCATCGAGGCCACGAGCAACGATCGCATCATCCAGCGCGGTGACCTGATCATGCTCGACTTCGGCGTCGGGTATCTCACGATGTGGACCGACCAGAAGCGCATCGCCTACGTGCTCAAGCCCGGCGAGACGACGCTGCCGGCGAGCTACCAGACGGCGTTCGACAACGCGGTGCGTGTGCGCGATGTGATTCACCGCACGGCGCGTCCCGGCAAGGTGGCGCAGGTGATGATGGATGGCATCAACGCCGCCATCGTGGCCGCGGGCATCCAGCAGATGCGTGGCTTCAACCAGCCGCGCGCCGACAACAGCGTCGAGTTCATCATTGGCTGCCACTCGGTCGGCGACTGGGGCCACGGCATCGGGCCGTCGATGGCGTTCTTCAACCCGGGCCGGCTGACGTACGAAATGCGCCCGGGGAATTTGTTCTCGATCGAGTTGTTCGCCTACACGCCGATCCCCGAATGGGGTGGCAAGAAGCTGCGCATCCCCCTTGAGGACGACGGCACCGTCACCGCCCGCGGCGTCGAATGGGTCTACCCCATCAACCCCCGCATCATTCTCGTGAAGTGATACTCGGAGCGGTCAAAGTGCTGAATCGCAAAAGTGCCACAGACGCAAAACGGCAACAACGCTTTAGTTGCGTGCCGGTTAATCTGTTGGAAGCCCAATTCCAAAATTGGTTTTGCGTTGACGAGCAGGAACACGCCTGTCGTTCACGAGCAGTCCTGCGTCTGTTGCGGTTCTGCGATTCATCAGTTTAGAACTAGCGCGCCTTGCGGATCTCGATGTCGCCGTTGCCGGTGCTGACGGCGAGGCGTTCGCCACCGCCGCCGAGTGTGCCGCGAATGCGACGCGGGTTGATGCGACCTTCGACGCGCATCGGGAGTTCGCTCGAGATCTCACCGTTCCCCGTCGTCCCTTCCAGCTCGGCGCCGAAGTTGGCCGGCACCGACAACACGATGCGACCGCTGCCCGTCGAGAACGACATCTCGGCCGCGCGGTCCATGCGATCCATCGACACGTCGATGTCACCATTCCCGCTCCGTGCCGTGACGGGGCCGTTGGATGTGACGACGCGCACCGCGCCGTTGCCCGTCGTCGCTTCCACCGGACCATGCGCATCTTCGACCGTGACACGACCATTGCCCGTGTGCGCCGTGACGCGACCCGTCGTACCCGTGATCATCACTCGGCCGTTCCCCGTGTTCGCGTTCACGTCGCCGCCGGACCCGTTGATTGCGACGTCACCGTTGCCGGTCTGCGCCATCACGAGCACACCCTTCGGCACACGGACCGTGAAGCTGACACGCGGTGAGCTCGAGCCATCACGCCAGCTGCGGCGCTCCCCATGGTATCCCTCTTCGAGGCTGCAATCATCGCCGTCCGAATACACGGCGCAGATGGCCAGTCCCTGCGACGACTTCCGGACCATGAACCCGATGTCCTCGATCCGGGCACCGCGATCGGTACGTTTCTCGGCCTGCACCTCGACCTCCGATCCCGTTGCCTGTGTGATCGTGATCGCACCGTTCGGGGAGGTGATGCGAAGCTGTTGTCCGCTGGACAGCGCAGCGCGTGTGCTCCAGGTGGCGTCCGAGCGCCCGACCACCTGTGCGCTCGAGATGCCGGCGGTGGCGCTCAGGAGAAGGCAGGCGCGAATGAGGGTCTTCATGAAAACTCCGGTGTTGGTGACGCCATCTGACACCCGTGGGGTACGGTACAGTTGCTGCACCGGTTTCGCAGGCAGCGATCGTCTTGTTCAGCTCGCGACCGCGGGTTCGATTTCGGGGACGTGGAACGCTGACCGCTGAGGGCGGAGAGGCTTCGCCGCATCCCACCCTCGTCCCCCATCCGTTGCCCTGTGTGTCTCGCCTGCTGCACCGCGCCATTCCGAGTGCGCTGGCACTGATGGCCGTTGCGGGCGCCCTGCGTGCGCAAGCGTCGGCACCCGACACCGTCGCGCCGCGATTGCAGCATGTCGTGATCGTGCGGCACGACATCTTCGATTCCGTCGATGCGCGCAGCTGGTACGCGCGCCTGGCCAATCGCATCCATGTGCGCACGCGACGCAGTGTCGTCGAGCGCGAGATGTTGCTGCACTCGGGCGAAATCCTCGATTCGGCGCGCGCCGCTGAAACGGGCCGCAATCTGCGTCGCCTCCAGGTCTTCCGTGATGTCGTCGTGGACACCAGTGCCGATGGCGCGACGCTGCGTGTCATCACGCGCGACGGCTGGACCACCAGGCCGTACGCCACGTTCCGCAGCACCGGCACGCAGAAACTCTTCAGCGTCGGCATGCTCGAGACGAACCTGTTCGGTCTCGCCGCAACGCTCGATGCGCGGTACGTGCAGGATCCCGATCGCTCGTTGCTGCGCTTCGCATTCGGTGCGCCGCGCCTGTTGTCCAATCGTGTCAGCACGGGCGTGTTCTACAATCGGTTGTCGGACGGCGGTAGCGCCGGCGGGGTCATCGAGCAGCCGTTCTTCTCGCTCTCGTCACGCAATGCCGCACGCGCCGCCTTCGTGACGTTCGATGGACGTGTGCTGCGTTTCCGCGATGGGTCACCGCGTGCCGTGGATTCGCTCGATCGACTGTTCACGCTGGCGTCGATCGGCGGCGCGCATGCCATTCGCGCGTCGCCGCGCGGTTACGTTCGCATCGGTGGCGACCTGCAGTATCGTCGCGATGATTTCGTGCCACGGCGCACACCGGCGATCGCCAGCCCGCGCTCGGTGACCGGCACCGCCATCGGATACGTGGACATCAGCAAGGCAAACTTCCTGGTGACCCGCAACTATCGCATGCTCGGCCAGCCGGAGGATGTGGACCTCAGTACGACGGTGCGTCTCGGCCTTGCCGTGGCACCGAGTGCGCTCGGCTACGCGCGCAATGGCGTCGGGCCGGTGTTGTATGCGCAGACCGGCGCGCGGATTCCGCACGGCTTCGCGACCGTCGTCGGTCGCATGAGCGGGCTGGCGAGCGCCGGCGCCGTGGACAGCGGTACCGCCACCCTGTCCGGCACACTCGTGCTGCAGCCGCATCCGCGACACACGTTCGTCGCGTTCAGCATGATGGGATGGGACAAGAACCCCTATCCCGGCGAGGAATTCGATCTGGGACTGTCGCGCGGTCCGCGTGCCTTCGCACTGCATGCATTCACCGGTGACCGACAGCGCTATTCGGTGGCCGAGTATCGGTGGACGGTGTTTCCGAGCATCGCCAAGTCATTCGCCGCGGCCGTTGCCACGTTCGCCGAGACCGGCGGCGCGTGGTTCGATGGCTCGCCGAAGCGGTCCGGATCCGACGCGGGACTTGGCCTGCGGACCGCGCCGATCCGCTCGGCGGCCAACGTCGGCGCCTCGCGCTTCGATCTCGTGCGCCGCTTCGCGACGGACCGCGAGCCGGCGGGATGGGTCGTGGTGCTCGGTACCGGTTTCACATTCGACGCGCTGCGCTGAATCACTTAAGCGTGCACGACGCGTGCGTCGAGGAGGCGAGCGATGGAAGTTTTCAGCGGGCGATGTGCGCGTGAACGGTCTCACGCACTCGTGTCACGCGCGAATGACCGTCACCGCGCGGGACGCCACCGTCAGCTGCGCCTGATACGCTTCGATCGTCTCACCGTCGATCTGCAGGCGCAGCGGCGAGTCCAGTTCCGCGGTATGCCAACGGATGGTCCGCACACCTGGCAGACGCTGCTCCGATGTGTTCCGCTCGATCGGGGCACTGACACCGCGCGCCATCAGGTTCCAGTACCAGAGCGGTGAGCTGACGGCCGCGGCGAGCGCGAGTCCATCGTCGCGCGCCATGCCGCGCCACATCACCTTGCCGAACGCGTAGTGCGGAATGTTGTAGACGCCGACGTTGTACAACAATTCCTTCGCATGCACCCACTCGGTGCCGTCGACCGTCAAGGTCACGCCGCGCACATGCTTCCGCGCACTCGTCGCGAGGGCACTCAGGCCGGCGTACTGCTTCGAGCGATATCGCAGCGCACCGTAGCGCCTGAGAAAATTCGACTCGAATCCGGTGCTGCAGCTGACCACCGCAATCGGCGCCGCGGGGATCGCGGTGCGCATGATGTCGATCGCCGTCGAGTCGCCGCGTTCGAGTGCGGCCAGCGCGACCTCGGCCGATCGCAGGCCGAGTGTATGCGCGGTGGCGTTGCCGGTACCGAAGGGGACGAGACCGACGGTGCGCCCCAGTTCACCGCGGCGATCCAGCAGCGTCACCAGCGCATTGAACGATCCATCGCCGCCGACTGCGACCGGGACTTCGTCGTCCGACAATCGCAGCAGCCCATCCAGCTCCGCCGGCGATGCCGATCGCACGATGCGCGAGCGCGCCGCGATCGCCGGCAGACCGGCCAGCAATGTGTCCAGTTTGCCTGGCGCTCGACCGGTTCCCGCGGCGGCGTTGACGAGAAAGACGAATCGTGGCGACGAACGCACGCGCGGCCAGGTCGGTGAAAAGGAAGTCCAGGCGCTCGCGCGCGATACACCGTTCAAACTAGTCGAAACGCGATCCTGTCGCGGTTGAAGCACGTCGTTTCGCGCGACACACCGCTCACTTTTGGAACAGGAGCTCACGGAGCGCACGGAGTTCGACCGTTGCGGCGCTCCGTGACGCGTGACAGATCGCTGACATTTTGTGGGTGGAGAGTAAGGGGAGGCCGGCGAGTGCGACCGTTGCGACATTCGGCGTAGCGCGCAACACCGCTGACTCTTTGTCGGAACTGCTTTTCACAAGAATTCTTCGGCGCGCGATGGGCAGACCTGTGCTTCGCGCACACTCCGTGCGCTCAGTGTGCTCGTCACCCAAAAAAGTCAGTGATCGGTCAAAAAGCGCTCAGCGTTGCTACCGTCGCACTCCCCGATCTCCGGACCTATCCTCACGACGCAGTTCAGCGCACCAGCTGCCCGCATGTGACGATCGTCTCCATCGCTTTGACGCTTTCGTGGACGTTCACGAACAGTGCGCCGGCTTCCGGGAAGGGAATCGGGAGATCGATCACCGCCACGCCATTGCCGCGGGCATTGATGCGGATGCGGGCGTACGACTGCTCGGGACCGATGATCGGACCTTGCTCCCCGCACACGCCGACGTGCAGGTGCCATGGTCTGAGCGCGCCGGGCGTGTCACCGCTGATCACCACGCGCACGCGTGTGTGATTCGGCGATCGGCCTGGCTCGAGCACTACCGATCCATGCGGACCGACGGCACCGTTCGGCGGCGCCAGATCGGCGCTCCATTTGGCAAGCGAATGGACCATCGCGCGCGCATTCAGTGGCGCAGTGGTCAGGGACAGCAGCGCGAGGATGGCGCTGAATCCCGGCATCAGAAGAGGCTTCAGCCGGGTGATGGTTTTGCGACTCATGGGTCCTCCGCGTCGGCGCGGCGGGTGCGCGGATGCAGTTATCCGAACAAGCCCGCTATGAGATTGCGCCCGTTTTGATCACTGCGGAAGGCCTGCTCCTGGCGGGGTCGAGGAGCGACGTGTCGCAACACTTACGCGTCGCCTGAACATCCGGCTCACACCAGAAAAAAAACGGGCGCCCCGCAGCGGGGCGCCCGTCGTACACCAGCAAGACGTTTCGGATCAGCTGCGACGACCCTGCATCCGCGCCAGCAGGCGCAGCAGTTCGAGATACAGCCACACCAGCGTTACCATCAGACCGAAGGCGCCGTACCATTCCATGCGCTTCGGTGCGCCCATGCGCACGCCCTGGTCGATGTCGTCGAAATTGAGCACGAGGTTCATCGCAGCCACACCGGCGATGACGAGGTTGATGCCGATCGCAATCGGGCTCGACGACATCGTGTACCCCATGTTCACGCCGAACATCGAGAGCACGATGTTCACCAGGTAGAACACGGCGATACCGATCGTCGCACCGACGATCATCCGGCGAAAACCTTCAGTCGCCTTGAGGATGTTCATGCGATACAGCGCGAACACGCCGAGAGCGACCGCGAAAGTCAACAGCACAGCCTGCTGCGGCAATCCCGCGTACTTGGCATTGAACAGCGCGGAGATCGCGCCGAGGATGAGGCCTTCCAGCACGGCGTAGATCGGAGCGGTGATCGGCGCCGTGTTCGGCTTGAACGACACGACCATCGCCATGATGAAGCCACCGAGGCCACCCACCAGCAGGGCAGGCATCACGATGGCGGTGTTGCCACCCGCCACCTGCATCCAGGTGAACGAGGCGGAAAAGGCACAGAGCACCAGCAGGACGATCGACTTGCCGGCCGTACCGGCCCGCGTCATCACATCACCGCGTGCGGTCGTGGACAAGGTGTCACGGGCCGCCTCGGCAAGGCGGGACAGGACTGGGTTCGAAGCGCGCATTGGGTTTCAGACTCCAAGGAGAAGAACGCGGGGCCGGGGCCCCGACGCAGGATATACCCCATGACCGCCCAACAGATCGGGCCCGCCCGGTCACGTTATTGCGAGCTCATCCTTGAACAGACGGCTACCGTGCTTCAAGGTGACATCGCGATACCAGAAGGGTACGGCAAACCGCGCCGCAGGAGTAGCGGCCGACGCCTCCCCTCGGCATCATGCCCCCATGACCTACCGCCGCGCCATCGCGCTCATCAGTCTCGTCTCCGGCATGGTGGCGCTCTATCTCGCGCTCTGGAAGATGGGCTACATGGGACGCCTCGCCTGCGGCGCCGGCGGCCATGGCTGCGAGTACGTGCAAGGCAGTCGCTACGGCTGGTTTTTCGGCGTCGATGTCGCGCTCATCGGCACGATCGGATACGCGGCCATCGTCGCCGTCGCGCTGGCAGGCACATCCGACACACTCGAAGATGAGACTTGGCCAACACAGGTGCTGATGGTGTTGATTTATGGCGCCGTGCTGTTCACGCTCCGGCTGAAGTACGCCGAGTTCGTGATCCTGAAATCGTTCTGTCCGTGGTGCGCGGTGTCGGCCATCGCCATCACCCTCGACGCGATCCTCATCACGCTGGATTGGCGCCGCGTGCGCGCCGCATCAGGTTCTCAGGTACTCCTTCAGCAATCCACATGATCGCACGACGCGTTCGTCACCTCGTCGCCCCTGCTTTCGCACTGGTTGCGGCAAGCACCACGCTCGAGGCACAGCAGGCAGCATCCGCCGATACCGCCGTGCTGCCACCGGTTGCCGGAATCAGCATTCAGGGCGGGCAGATCGGGCTCGGCAGCGACGTCTTCAACCAGCAGCTCGCGCTGCAGGGCCGCGGACTGCTGAAGAAGAACACGATCACGCTCGGCGTTGAAAGCTGGGTGCGATGGAGTCGCGTCATGCTGCTTGCCGGCAGTCACACGTATCTGCCGGTGCGCGCCGCTGCGACGAATTACACCACGGAAACCGAAGGTGCGTACGGCACGCTCGATCTCGGCATTCCGGTGGTGCTCGCGAAGAAGACGCTGATCTACCCGCTCGCCGGGGTGGGACTCAGCACCACCACCGTCACGCTGCGACGCAACGGTGCCGTGGATTTCGTCACGAACTTCCGCGACATCTCGTCGATCGGCGGGCGCAACATCGACATCACGGGCCGGCAGTATCAGGCGCATGTCGGTGTCGGTCTCGATCAGATCTTCAACGCACGGTGGCCGAACCTCTTGATGAGCGTCGGCTTGCGCGCCGGGTACATGACGCGACTCGGAGACACGAAGTGGCGCTCCGGTCCGGAAGACGTGATCGGCGCGCCGGAACTCGGTCTGAAGGGTGCCTACGCACGCCTGACGATCGGCGGGATCCTCGGCAAGCGCCGCTACGTCGCGGTGCCGATGGTCGGTTCGCTGCTGCCGTACATCGGTCGCTGATCGCTTCCAGGTTCCAGCGCCTGGAAGTCTGCTGGACACTTTTCACGCGGGGTCCGCGGGGAGCGCGGGGAGTTTCACAGCGTCTTCATCGTGTGCTTCGAAATGCAGGAAGTGCTTTGGGAACTGCGCGCGAGAAACGCCGTTCCCAAAGCATTTTTCATATTGAATCAGGCCGGCGACCGAGATTGCAAGCGTGCCCCCCGCGTTCCCCGCGGGCCCCGCGTGAAAAGTGTCAGCGACATTCAACGAGAGCGGGCGAAAGAGTGAACGACTCGATCTG
>JACMLX010000007.1 GCA_014379355.1 Gemmatimonadaceae bacterium | reverse complement strand
GCGCCGCCGCGAGCGCGTGCCAGGCTTCGTCGGGACACTGCGCCTCACGCAATGATGCCGCGAGTGCGGCGGCTCCGGCGGCGTCGTGTGGAAGCTCCGCGTGCACGCGACGGAAACAGGGCACCGCTGCGGCGCCCGCGCCCGCGTCCACCAGCGCCTTGCCGAGCGTGAATTCGCTGGACGCGTCGGGCCTGTAGGCCACACGGAGTGCATGGCGCAATGCGGCGCGCGCCTCGAGCACTCGCCCGTCCAGCTGCAGTGCGTTGGCCAGTATGAGATGCAGCTCGAGCACTGACGGTGCCAGTTCGACGGCGCGAGTGTAACGCGCAATTGCACCTGTCGAATCGCCCGCGTCCGCGAGCATCGCGCCTTCGGCGCAGAGTGTCAGCGCGGACGCGTCTGCGGAGCAGGTTGCGGTCATGTCCTGGCGGCCGCCAATGCCGTGACATGCGCGCGCACACGACTGATGACGGGCGCCCACTCGAACAGCGATTCCTGCCGCATCAGCGTCACCGAGCGATACCAGGGCGTGTCGTCGCGATTCACCATCCAGCGCCAGTCGGGCACGAACGGCACGAGCACCAGCGTCGGCACACCGAGTCCACCGGCCAGGTGTGCGACCGCTGTGTCGACGGTCACCAGCAGGTCGAGCTGCTTGAGGGCATGCGCAGTATCGTTGAACGTCTGCAGCGCCCCGCCCAGGTCACGCACTCCGTAGCGCAGCGGCTCCGGAAAATCGGTGGCGCCGTCGTGCCGCTGCAACGAGACATAGTCCACATCGGCAGATCCCAGCAGCGCCTTGATGTAGCGCGGCGGAATGGAGCGGCGCGCATCGTTGCGGTGCTGCGGATTGCCGGACCAGACGATGCCGACGTGCGTGCGTCCCGGCACAAACGAGGTGCGGATCACATCGGGGCAGACACCAACCGGCGCCAGGTACGGCGCGGTGCGCACGTCGTCGGGATCGTCCAGACCAAGCAGGAATGGCAGCGACATCAGGCTCGCGCGCACGTCATGTGCCGGGATCATGTCACCATCGGCGATCACTTTCGTGACACCACGCAGCGCCTTGAACAGCGGCACCAGTGGTGCACCGCAGCGCAGGATCACCTGACCGCAGCGTGCCGCCACGTCACCCACGAACCGGGCGAACATCAGCTGATCGCCGAGTCCCTGTTCGTGATCGATCAGGATGCGCTGGCCATCGAGTGCAGTACCATCCCACACGGGCGTCGTCAGTCGGGATGTGCCGAGCGGCAGGTCGGGCACGAGCAGGCGCTGCTCATGTTCACGCCACCCTTCGGCGCACTGGCCGAGTGTGAGCAGGTGCAGCGCGCGGGCGTAACGCAGCGCGGGATTGTCCGGCTGCAGTGCGAGCGCGGCGTCGTACGTCTCGCGCACGATGTCCCATTCGCCGAAATCCTTCATGATTTCAGCCGAGTTGATCAGCGCCGGCACACTCGTCGGATCGAGCTCGATTGCGCGCGTGGCGGCGTGCAGCGCCACGCCTGGATGTCCGGCCGCCTGCAGCATGCCGGCGAAGTTGCTGAAGGCATCGCTGCGGTGCGGATACTGCACCGTGATGCCGTGAAAGGCCTTCACCGCCGCGTCGTAGTTGCCCATGCGACGCAGCGTGTCGGCCTGTCGCACGAGGGTGTCGTAATTGGTCGGCTGCGGGTGGGCGGTGGCGCGGGCCCGCGGTCGCGCGTGACTGGTGCGGATCATGGGTGACGCGCCTCGCAGAGTTGAGTCATCGCACGACGGATCGCGTCGAGGACGGAGGTCCAGTCCCCGGACTGCTGTTGCCGGAACAGGCGAAGGCTGGGGTACAACGCCGACCGCTCACCGCTCGCGCCCCAACGCCATTCGGCGGGAGTGGCGAGCATCAGCCAGGTCGGGAGCGCGAGTGCACCAGCCAGATGCACGACTGACGTGCACATGCTGATCACGAGATCGCACTGGGAAGCGACGACGGCGGTGTCGTACATGTCACTGCAGGCCGCAGCCGCGTCGTGCAGCGTGCCGCGGAGCACGGGGTCGATCGAGTCGAGCTGCTCGCGGGCCGGGCCCTGCTGGAGCACGACGACCTCCACCTCCGGGCGCAGGATCGCGGCCAGCAATCCGGGCAACGGCACGGAGCGGAAGCGGTTGTCCTCCTGGAGCGGCGACCCGCCCCAGACGATGCCGACGCGCAGCGCTGCCGCTCTCGGCGCGAGCTGCAATCGGCCGCTCGACGCGTCGGCTGCCGTCGTACTCAGATAGGGCACGAGATCGGCGCGCAGATCGTCGCCGGTGCGCAGCAGATGCGGCAGCGATCCGATGTCCACGTGCACCCAATGCGACGGTGCCGGCCGGTCCGACGCGATCACCAGGTCGACGCCGGGTGCACTGCGAAACAGTCGCACGAGCGCTGGCGCCGCCTGCACCATGACGTCTGCCGCTCCGCGCGCCTGCAGCATCGACGCCCAGCGAAGAAACTGGATCTGGTCACCGAGTCCCTGTTCGGCGCGCACGAGAATGCTGCGACCGGCCAGTGGCGAGCCGTCCCATCGGGGCGACGTCGGCGCGAACGGCCGTTGCAGCAGTGCGGGCAGTTCCAGCCGTCGCTCATACAGCGACCAACCGAGCTCGTACCGGCCGAGTGTGCGACAGAGCATCGCGTGTGTCAGCGACAGATGGAGCGCATCCGGCGCGATCGCGCGCGCACGTTCGCACAACGCGAGCGCCTCCTCGAGCCGACCCGCGCGATGCAGCAGCAGCGCCGTGGTGTTCGCGATGTCGGGATCGGACGGCGCGAGAGACGCGGCGTGCTGCGCCGTGGTCAGGCCGTCATCGATGCGATCGGCGAGTCGCAGTGCCTCCGCCGCGTCGCGCCACGCAATTGCGTCAGTGCCGCGCAGTCGTGCAGCGGCCAGAAATGCATTCGCGGCCTGCGCACGATCACCGGCCAAGCGATACGTCTGCGCGAGTTGCGTGAAGCTGTCGGCACGCGATGCATCCAGTGCGATTGCGCGGATCAGTTCACGCTGTGCCTGCACCAGGCGTGCGGCGCTGCGCAGTGCAACGCCGTGCAATGCCGCGATGTCCGCGTCGTTCGGTGCAAGCGACACACCGGCGGCGTATCGCTTGAGGCCCGCCTCCGTCTTTCCCATCTGCAGCGCGAGGGCGCCGGCTTTGCATTCGGCGAGGGCGCGATCGCGACGCGATGGCGGGCCCGGACGCGCGGCGGTTCTCGGAAGCGAATTCGGTGGCATGTCCGTCCGAGGATCGGCAGGCAAACGGATGCCGCTGAAGCAGACACGACCATACGCTCAAGTCCGATTAGAACCTGCCGAGACTCGGGGGGGAGCCGGATACCGATTCGCGGGCCCGGGCGGAGCAAGGATGCTCCACTAGTCAATCACGGAGGATTTGTCCCATGCGTATCAACACGAACGTCGGTGCACTGAACTCGGCCAAGAACGGGTTCATCAACAACATGGCCACGGAAAGCTCGATGCGGAAACTGTCGTCGGGCCTGCGGATCAGCCGCGCCGCCGACGATGCCGCCGGTCTCTCCATCGCCAACAAGCTGCGCGCGCAGAGCCGCTCGCTGACGGTTGCCGCCGCGAACTCCGAGCAGGGCAACGCGATGCTCCAGATCGCGGAAGGTTCGGCCTCGACGATCCAGAAGATCCTTGAGCGTCAGAAGGAACTGATCATCCAGCGCGAATCGACGGGCAACAACAGCTCGGTCACGGCCACGCTGAACACGGAATTGACCACGCTGAGCTCGGAAGTGGATCGTATCATCACGTCCACGAACTTCCAGGGTTCGACGGTGTTCACGAGCCTCGCCTTCCAGGTCTCGGATGGTACGACTGGTGGAACCGTGTCGGTGGACGCCACGCTGGCTGCGTCGAGCGTGACGCTGGCGAGCGGTGCCTCGATCTCGGCCGTGGATACGGCGCTCACGTCGATCAACACGGTGCTGGCGAACATCGGTGCCGGTCAGAACCGCCTCGACTACACCGTGCAGAACCTGAAGGCCGCGGTCGTGAACGTGAAGGCCGCTGAATCGACGATCCGCGATGTCGACATGGCGGAAGAAATGGCGAACTACACGAAGAACAGCATCCTGACACAGGCGGCTCAGGCCATGCTGGCGCAGGCGAACCAGAGCTCACAGAGCGTTCTGAGCCTCCTCCGCTAGCACGGAATCTGACGCACAGTGAATGACGTTGGCCGACCGTTCCGCACTTCGCGGATCGGTCGGCCAGCGCACAGGGGAGCAGACGACCATGGCAACCAGCATCAGTTCGTCGAGTGGCACGATCAACATCGGAGGCCTCGCTTCCGGCGTGCAATGGCGCGACCTGGTCGACCAGCTGGCCGCCGTCGAGACGGCGCAGACGGTCACTCCCCTGCAGACGCAGGTGTCCACTGCCGAGAAGCGCAAGACCGCGTGGAACAGCCTCTCGGCGCTCGTCACGAAATTGCAGGATTCAGGAAATGCCTTGAAGCTCGGCAGCGCGTTCACCACATTCGCCGCCAGCGCTTCACCGAGTTCGCAGACCAATCGCACGTTGCTGACCTCGACCGCCAACGCCAGCGCGTTGCCCGGATCGTATCGCGTCGAAGTGGTCGATCTGGCCCGCGCAGAAAAATTGAGCGGCGCGGTCGTCAGTGATTCTGCCGTGGCGATGGGACTCGCCGGCGCGTTCAACGTCGGTGGACAGGCCGTCACGGTCGAGGCGACCGATACACTCGACGGCATCCGCGACAAGATCAATTCGCTGAACACCGGAGGCACACCGACCAAGGTGTCGGCGTCCGTGATCACCAGCGCCGCAGGCCAGAAGCGTCTCGTGATTTCATCCGATGCGGCTGGGAGCACGGGCACGGGCCTCGTCGATGGCACCGAAGGTGTCCTCAAGGACCTCGGTTTCATGGACACGCAATCGCGCGCCGTGCCGTCGATCAGCCTCGCGGTCGCGGCGGCGCTCGGTGTCACGATGCCGCCGCCGAGCAGCATTCGTGTCGGAACCACGACCATCTCCATCGATCTGTCGGTCGACTCGATCTCGATCATCGTCGCCAAGATCCGCGCCGCCGGCGGCCAGGCTGAAATCCAGAAGGACACCGTCGGTGGCGTGCCGTCGTATCGCATGAGCATCGGCGGCAACGTCACCGCGACCGCCGACGCCAACAGTACCAGCACGATCGCAGCGCTCGGCTTGTCGTCGGGCGCACAGACGAGCGTGCAGCAGGTGATCGCGTCGGGCCTCGCGTTCCAGGATGCGACGAACAACGTCGCCGACGGAGCGACGCGCCTCACCGATCTGCGCTCGGGCGGTGCGTCACTCGGCGTGAACGTCGGAGACACGATGACGTTCAGTGGACTGCGTGGTGATGGCACGACGGTCACCATGTCGTTCGTGGTCGGCGGTGCCGACACGTTGCAGACGCTGTTGTCCAAGCTGAACGATGCCACCACCGGTTTCGGCAGCGGCACACGACCGGCGCTCGCCTCCATCGATCCGGACGGCAAGCTGCGCATGAGCGACAGCGTCGGCGGCGACTCGCGCCTGCGTCTCGCCTTGACGCTGTCTCCCGCGGCTGGCGGTGCACCGGCAGCACTGCTTGGCAGCATCTCCGCGGAAACCGTCGGGCGTTCACGTGCGATGGTGAAGGGCAGCGATGCACAGGTGCGCGTGGACGGCGTGCTCATGACACGGTCGTCGAACACGATCAGTGATGCACTCCAGGGTGTCACGCTCAACCTGCTGCAGTCCGAAGTCGGCAGCGAAGTCGATCTCACCGTGACGCGCGATCTCGAGGCGGCGGTCAAGGGCGTGAAGGATTTCGCGACCGCGTTCAACGACGTCGTGACGTTCGCGGCGGGACAGCAGCTCGCCGGACAGCCGTTGCAGAGCAGCACGACGCTGCGCCGTATCCTCAGCTCGTTCACGCAGTCGCTGCGCACCGAAGTCACGGCGGCCGGCAACTACAGCCGCGGAACGCTGGTCGGATTCACGCTCAATCGTGCCGGCACGCTCGAGGTCAACGACACGACGCTGCGGACGGCGATGGGCGCCAATCTGTCGGGCGTGCAGGCACTGTTCGGCACCACCGGCATCGGCAACGCGATGGAGGCGGCCACGACGTTCGCATCGCGCTCGGTGGACGGCACGATCACGACGGCGATCTCGTCGATCACCGATTCGAACTCGCGCCTCACCAGGCGGATCACCGACGCGCAGTCACGCGTGGATGCGCGACGCACGGCCATGGTCGCCCGATTCACGTCGATGGAACTGGCCATCAGCCGATTGCAGGCGCAGGGCAATTCACTCACGTCGGCGATGTCCGGCCTGACCAGCAGCAGCAACTGATGCGTCGTCCGCACCTCACCATCCACCGCTTTCACTCACTGTGACCTACCCATCGCGCGCTACGCAGTATCGCGAGCTGCAGGTGCTGTCGGCGTCGCCGGCCCGACTCACCGTCCTTCTGTTCGAACATCTCGAGGTGGTGCTGCGTCGTGCACAGACGGCCATCAAGAACAACCAGGTCGAGCTGCGCGTCGAGAACATGGGCAAGGCCCGCGAGATCGTGAGCGAACTGCTCGGCACTCTCGACATCGAGCGGGGCGGCGACATCGCACTCGACCTGTCGATGCTGTACGGCTTTCTGCTCTCGGAGATGGTGGATGTGGGCATCCGGCGCGATGTGGTGCGCCTTGGTCGCCTGATCGGCATCGTGAACACGATCAGCGGCGCCTTCGCGATCGCGGCTGCGGAAGTCGATGCCGGTCGTGCACCGCAACTCGCCGCGTCGGCCTGATCGGGCATGCGGTACGTCGACGCTCCCGTTCCGTCGCAGGTCGTGCTCGACCTGCTGGCGCGCGCCGACCTGCTCGCGGCCGCCGCATCGGAGGCCATCCTGGCCGGCGACGACGATCGGCTGGCCGCACTGCTGGATGACCGTGGCGTCGTGATCGACGCGGTCGTGAGCGTCTGGAAGGACGCGGCCACACACCGACACACCGCCGACCAGATCGCGCAGATGACGCGGGCCACGGGCGCCACGCTCGCCGCTGCCAGTCAGGCCCACGCGACCGCCGTCGTCGCGCGCGACCAGGTGGTGTGCCAGCTCTCGGCGCTCGATGCACGGCAGCAGGCGTCGCAGGACTATCAGTCCGGCACGCCGCACCGATCGATCGACGTCGTGCTCTGACGGCGCAGTATTCGCACGATTATCGGCGAAACGCCGGGCGCCTCAACGCGAAGTGTTGCCCGCATCGCCGTCACGCGTCGAGAGAATGATGTCACAGACCTCCCAGATTACCAGCCACATGCTGACGCCCCGCTGGACCCACGCGATCGACGTGCGTGCGGAATCCCGGCGCGAAGATTCGGTGTCACTCCTCGCCGTCGGCTTGTCGTTGCTGGCCGTGCTACGCGATCAGGCCGTGCCGATGGCACCGGTTCCTCGCGCTGACCTGCCGCGACGCCGGACCCCGACCCGTTCGCGGCCACCCGTCCCGATCAAGGGCCCGACGCCGCTCCATGTGCCTCAGGAAATCGAGTCCATTCCGGAGCAGCAGGCCGAGTCGCCGCTCTCCGCCGCCGTTCCGCGCACAGATTACTAAAGTTTCATTTGTTTCCGCCGATACCCTCCCTACGGAGGTAGACCACTATGCAGATCAATGGAAAGGGCAGGATCGATCCGAATGCACCCGGGGCCGTCAAGCCAGGTGCGGCGGAGCGCAATGGACCAGCACCACGTCCCGATGCCGTGTCGTCGACACCGGAACGTGCCAGGCAGGACTCGGTGGCCTTCAGCGATGAAGCGCGTGCATTGGCGAGCGGCACATCGACACGTGCCGCTGCAAGTTCGGAACGCATCGACGATGTGAAGCAGCGCGTGTTGCTCGGTGCCTACAACACGGCGGAAATGGCCGGTGAAGTGGCCCGACGCATCCTGCAACGCGGCGATATCTGATACCGCATCTGCGCTGACGTCCGACGATCAGGCTGTGACGAACGGTCGCGTGGCTTCTGCCGCGCGACCGTTCGTGCGTGCGCGATGCGGAACTCAAGACGCGACTCGACCGGACGACACTTGTACGCGGGATCACACCCCTCCCGCACAGGTGACGGCCATCACGCCGTCCAACAGTCCATGGTCGTGCGCATGCTGCGCGCATCACCGCCACTCGCCAACGGCAGAGACACGCGATGAAGTTCCTGGTAGTGGATGATTCCGCAACGATGCGCCGGATCGTGGTGAACTCACTGCAGCGCATCGGCTTCACCAACTGTGTCGAGGCGAGCGACGGTGTCGAGGCGCTGGCCCGGTTCGACAGTTCGATCGGCTTCGTCATCACCGACTGGAACATGCCGAACATGTCGGGCACGGAGCTGGTGCAGGCGCTGCGCCAGCGCGAGGACGGCCGCACGGTGCCGGTGCTCATGATCACCGCCCGCAGCGTCCGCGAAGACATCATCACGGCGCTGGAAGCGGGAGTGAACAACTACATCGTGAAGCCGTTCACGCCGCAGGTGCTGAAAGAGAAGATCGAGGGCCTTATCGTCACAACGGCGGCATGAATCCATGAATAATGAACGCGCTTCAGAACTGATGTACGACACGGCGTCCACCCTCCGGCTGCTCGATGCGGAGCTGGGCGAACTCGCACCGCGCCGACCATCCGACTCACAGAACCCAGCCGCCAGGAATGCCGCCGCGGCGACCGCCATCGGCGCGGCCGACAGCGTGCTCCCAGTGCTGCCAGCACTGTTCGTGCGCGCGATGAGCGAAGTACAGGCCATGCTGGCCTCGATCCGGACCGGTCGCGAGCACATCCGCGAAACCACCGCGGAGCGCCTCGCGCACACGAACGAAAAGCTCGACGAAGTGTCATCCGCCACCGGCAAGGCAGCGCTGGACATCATGGATGCGCTCGATCGCGCCATCGCCAAGGTCGACGAGCTCGAAACTGACGTGGTGATCGCTGACGCCGGGAAGAGTCACGCGATTCGTGGTCATCTGCGGGACGAACTGTTCGCGATCATGAGCCACATGCAGTTCCAGGACATCACGTCGCAGCAGATCATGCACGTGCAGTCGCTGCTCGGGGACCTGGAAGGGCGCCTGACCGAAATCGCGAACCTGTTCGATCCGAAGTCAGGCGACGTCAGCGTGAGTGCCCCGGCCTCGGTGGTCGCGTCACGCAATGCCCGAAATGCGCAGTCGTTCGATCCGAATGCGTCGAGCACGAATGCCGAGGCGCGTCAGGCGCTCGCCGATTCGCTGGTCGGGCGCGGAACCGCCGGTGGGTGAGCGGCGTCTCCAGGGTGTGACGACGTTGGTCTCGGATTCAGTCCGACGCCAGCCGCGGGCAGGCTCACTCCGGTGGCAATAGATTGATGCGATGTCGGAACTCTCTCTCGAAGGACACCTCCACCGCCGCTGCGGCGGGCATTACGCGCTGGCGGTGGAAGAAGTCACGATCCGCCTGAGCGGCATGACCGCGCGCGTCGATCGTGCGATGTACAAGTGCGACAAGTGTGGCGACCGCCAGCATACCGTCGAGCAGCGCGAGGACGCCGAGCGTGAAGCGATCCTGACGATGCGCTCGCAGCACAGCCTGCTGACGGGCAAGGAGATCAGGCATTTCCGCGAGTCCGTCGGCCTGAATACCGCGCAGCTCGGCGAACTGCTGCACGGGCTGCCGAAAGGCATCGTCGAAGGGTGGGAAAAGGGGCGCTATCTGCAGAGCCCGGCCGTCGATGCCATGCTGCGATCGCTCAGCGATGTCGAGGAGCGTGAACGGCGGGCGACGCGCGCGGGCTTCGTCCTGCCGCCGCTTCCGGGCACCGTGGCCGCCGACACGTCGCACAGCAGCGATGACGAGCTGAATCCGTCAGCGCCTGAACCCGATCCGGTCGGCAGCGGCGTTCAGCCGTAGACCGGCGCGGCCCGTCCGCGCTGAACGAGCAGCGTCCCGTGCCCCGAGTCTCTGTGCCGCAGTTTGAACAACGCAGTCCGATGCCCGTTTCTGCACGCGCCCTCTTCGACTGGCACGAGCGACCCGGCGCCTTCGAGCGTCTGACACCGCCCTGGCAACCGAGTCGCGTCCTTGCGCGAACCGGCGGAATCACGAACGGCAGCCGCGTGGAAGTGGAGGTGCCGCTGCTGCACGGGTTGCTGCACCAGCGCATGCTCATGGAGCACCGCGATTATCAGGAAGGCAGGGAATTCACGGATGTCCAGCTGAAAGGGCCATTCACGCGCTGGACACATGTGCACCGCATAGAGGCGGCATCGGACGGCACGAGCGTGCTGGTGGACCGGATCGACTACGAACTCCCGCTTGGCGTGCTGGGCGACATCGGTGGCGGCTGGTTCGTGCGCCGCCAGCTCGAACAGCTGTTCGCATTCCGGCATGAACGCACCCGCGCCGATCTCGAGCGGCATCTGACCTTTGCCGACCAGCCCCGCCGAACGATCGCGATCACGGGCGGGACCGGCATGATCGGATCGGCGCTGACGGGACTGCTGCGTACGGGCGGACACACGGTGCGCTGGATCACGCGTCGGCCGGATGAGTCGCGAGGCGACATCGGCTGGAATCCCGCGACTGGCGCATTGAATCCGGCGGACCTGATTGGTGTGGACGCCGTGGTGCATCTGGCGGGGGCGAGTGTGGGCGAGCGGTGGACGCCGGATCACAAGCGAGAGATTCTCGCCAGTCGCGAGCAGGGCACGCGCACGATCGTGAGTGCGATATTGGCGATGACTCAACGCCCCGAAGCGCTGATTTCCGCATCCGCGACCGGATACTATGGTGATACTGGCGCGAAACTGTTAGACGAATCGTCCAATCGAGGCGATGACTTTCTCTCGGATGTCGCCCAGGCCTGGGAGTCCGGAACCCGACCAGCGGCCGATGCCGGCATTCGTGTCGCCATCGCCCGCACCGGCGTCGTGCTCTCGCCAGCCGGGGGCGCCCTCGCGAAAATGTTGCCGCCGTTCGAACTGGGCGTTGGTGGACCGCTCGGATCAGGCGAGCAATGGATGAGCTGGATCTCGCTCGACGACGAGGTCGGCGCCCTGCACCACCTCCTCATGAACCGCGCCTGCGCGGGTGTCTTCAACCTCACCGCACCTGCCCCGGTGACGAACGCTGAATTCACACGCACGCTCGGTAAGGTCCTGAATCGTCCAGCCGTGATTCCGGTCCCGGCCTTCGTGCTCACGGCACTCTTCGGTGAAATGGCGCAGGGCACCATCCTCGGCGGACAACGTGTCCTTCCCGTACGGCTGCAAGGCGCCGGCTTCCGGTTCCGTCACGTTCGGCTCGCTGATGCGCTACGATTCGAATTGGGTCGTTGACCTGAAACCTCAGGACATGGTGCGTCGTCTTTTCGATGTGAATGGGCGGGATGCGCAGTTGCGTGACCTCGAGCCCTGACGGAGACTGAACCCGTGGTCGTAATTCTCATGGAAGGCGTGCTGTTCGTCACGGCAATCGTGGCGTGCGCCGCCTTTTTGTATTGGGGGGTCAAGGCGCTCACACCGCTCGGCACCCGCTGGAAGCAGTCGGAGAACCGCCGCCTGATCGACCAGCATGCCGCACTTACCTGCCCCATTCATGGATGGCAGGCGCCTGACTCCCTCGTGCGGCTTCCCAGCGGAGAGCCGCTCTGTTCAAAGTGTTATCAGGAGACTCTATATGGGCAGCTCGATCGGTGATCGCATCTCGCAGATGGGCGCCAAGGCGACCGGAGGCGGAGGCGGGGCCATGAAGGCAGTCCTTGCAATCGGTGTCGTGATCGGCCTCATCGTCCTCGCCACCAGTTCGGCGACCTACATCTCACCGGGCCACGTCGGCATCGTGATCCATCGCGCCGGCGGCGGCGTGGACAAGACGCCGCTCGGTCCGGGCATCCATGCGCGCAACCCGTTGCTCACGCAGATCGTCGAATACCCGACGTTCATGCAGACGCTGGTGCTGACCCGCGGCACGGCTGAGGGGTCGGTCGGCAATGACGAAATCAACGTCAATTCACAGGAAGGCCAGCCGCTCTCCGTGGACGTGTCGATGTCGTTCGAGCTCGACGCGTCGCGCGTGCCGCAGCTGTACCAGACGTTCCGCACCGATATCGCCACCATCCAGCATGGCTACGTCAAGCAGACCATTCGCCAGGCGTTGCAGGAGGTGATCGGCGGCGAGCAGATCGCCGACATCATCGGTCCGAAGAAAGCCGAGGCGGTGGGGAGGGCGCAGGGGCTCATCTCGCAGCGGCTCGTACCGTACGGCATCGTGGTGAAGCAATTCACGCTCAACGAACTGCGCGCACCCGAAACCGTCATGTCGGCCATCAACACCAAGAACGTCATGCAGCAACAGGCGCTGACGGCACAGAACGAGCTGCAGAAGAACACCTTTCAGGCGCAGGGTGACAGCATCAAGGCGGCCGGTCGTGCGAAGGCGATTCTGGCCGAAGCACAGGCGCAGGCGCTGGCCAATGAATTGCTCGCCAAGAGCATTTCGGGAAGTCTCGTGCAATACGAGATGGCGAAGAAATGGAATGGCGTGATGCCGCAGGTGAGTGGCGCCGCGATGCCGATGATTCAGATGCCGAGCATGGCCAAGCCGTGAGGATCAGCGCGTCCTGACTGAGCGGTCTCGTTCAGGTCGGTCACAGGACGCGACGGATGTTGCAGGGGTCGCTTGCTCTCGATGATCGTGACGACATCGTGTGCAGGCGACCCCTCTCCCATTGTGAGTGCGACAGCCTAATCTTGATCCACGCGAGTTCGCCCCGCTGCGAACCGCGTGACCCTCACGCATACCGAGAAATTGTCGCCATGGGAATATTCAGCGCATTGAAGGACAAGTTGTTCGGCGCGAGTACGCCGATTCCACCGGTCACACCGCCCGCTGCTGCCGCCTCCGCGTCCGCCACGGCTGCGCCGGTGATTCCGCTGCTCGATGTCGAGGCCGTCTTGACGTTCATGGCATCGCAGCACAAGGGCAAGCTGAACTGGAAGGAGTCGATCGTCGATCTGATGACACTGCTCGACATGGACAACAGCCTCGCGAATCGGCGCGAGCTCGCCGACGAACTTGGCTTCACGGGCGACAAGCAGGACACCGCTACCATGAACGTCTGGCTCATCAAGGAAGTCATGCGTCAGTTCGCTGCGAACGGCGGTCACGTTCCGGCCTCGATGACGGATTGACTGGTGCACCAGCGCGCGTGATGCGTCTCGATATCGTCGCACTGCGGCGCGTTCGAACGCAGTAGGTTGAAAGGTGCAGGAACCGCTCGAAGCCGGGGACCGCTTCGAGCGGTTTCTGTTTTCTCCCCACCCGCTTCCGATGCCGCCACATACCGCCTTGATCGCCACGGTCGCGGCCAGCCTCGTGATCGCGTTCCTGTTCGGCCTCGCGGCGGCACGTCTCAGGCTGCCGCCGATCGTCGGCTATCTGCTGGCCGGAATTGCCGTGGGACCATTCACGCCCGGTTTCGTGGTCGACAGCGGCATGATCTCGCAGGCGGCAGAACTGGGCGTGATCCTGCTGATGTTCGGCGTGGGGATGCACTTCTCGTTTCGCGATCTCATGGCCGTCCGTCGCGTCGTCGTTCCCGGCGCGCTGATGCAGATCGTCTTCACGTGCAGCGTCGGCACGACCATCGGACGGATGTGGGGACTGAGCTGGGGAGGCGCCCTCGTGCTGGGCATCTGCCTCGCCGTGGCGAGTACGGTCGTGCTGCTCAAGGGTCTCGAGGCACAGGATCGACTCGACTCACCGACCGGTCGCCTGGCGGTCGGGTGGCTGGTGGTCGAAGACCTGGCGATGGTGCTCATCCTCGTCCTGCTGCCGGCGCTCGCACCGATGCTCGGTGGCTCCGGCGGTGATGGCACCGTCAGCGCCGGTGTCGTCGCAACGACACTCGGCATTGCACTCGCGAAAGTCGCGGCGTTCGCCGCGTTGATGGTCGTGGTGGGTCGTCGCGCGGTGCCCTGGCTGCTGGAACACGTTGCGCGCGTCGGCTCCCGCGAATTGTTCACCCTCGCCGTGCTGGCCACCGCACTCGGTATCGCCACCATCGCCGCCGAAGTCTTCGGCGTGTCGTTCGCGCTCGGCGCCTTCTTCGCCGGCGCCGTCGTCAGTGAATCGGAACTCAGTCATCGCGCGGCGACTGACGCACTGCCGCTGCAGGACGCATTCGCGGTGCTGTTCTTTCTCTCCGTCGGCATCCTCTTCAATCCACTCGTCGTGGTGCAGCAGCCGCTGCAGGTGCTGGCGCTGGTCGCGGTGGTGGTGGTCGGGAAGAGTCTGGCGTCGTTCGGGCTGATGCGCATGTTCGGGCAGTCCACGCGCGCGTCGCTGATCATCGGCGGCAGCCTGGCGCAGATCGGCGAATTCTCCTTCATCGTTGCCGGTCTCGGTGTGTCGCTTGGCCTCTTCACACGCGACACGCAGGCGATGGTCGTCGCCGCGGCCTTGATCGCCATCACTGTCAACCAGCCCATCCTCGCCGGCGTGAGCCGCGTGCTGGCGTTCCGGGAGGAGAAACGGGCACGACGACGCATGTCGCACGCGTCTGAATCCGACAGCGGTCAGGCGGAACCGAGCGTGCCGCTCACCGCACGTGCGACCCGCGCTCCGATGGACCAGGTGGATGATCCCTTCGACTTCTCGCGCTTCCGCGATCACGTCGTGCTGATCGGTCACGGGCGGGTCGGCACGACCATCACCGAGGCGCTGCAACGTGACAGCGCACGCTACGTGATCGTGGATGAGCAGGAACGTGTGGTCGCCGGCCTGCGCACGCGCGGCGAGCGCGCCGTGTTCGGCGATGCCACACGAGCGGAAGTCCAGCGGCGCGCCGGCGTCGAGCATGCGCGACTGATCGTCGTCACGGCGCCCGAGCCGATTCGTGCGCGTCGTGTCGTCGAAGTCGCGCGCGACCTCAATCCACTGATCGCGATTGCAGTGCGAACACACAGTGCCGTGGAGCAGGAATTCTTCGAAGCGTTCGTGCTTGCGCCGGGCGCGACCGGGCGCGCGATCTACGCCGAGCGCGAAGCAGCGCTCAGCCTGGCACACTACGCGCTGCAGACCATCGGGCGCTCCGACGACGAGGCCGATGTGGTGATCGAGGCGATGCGCAATGCACGCATTTCTCCGACCGAGTCGTTCGCCGCCATTCACACGAAGGAGTTTCGCGCAATGATGGCGCCAGACCCGAATCACCCGACCCAGTAAACGTGCCTACGCCTGCGGGTGCGAGTGGCGAATGCCGATGCGATCGACGCGCACCGGCACGCCGCTGAAGCTGGCATTGCCCGTGAGTGTGTCGAGGCGTTGATCGTCGGTGAGGTCGTTGATGCTCGCGCCGGCGTGCGTGTTCGCGGTGCTCATGCGGGTGCCGGCGCGTCCGTGGCCCCAGCCATGTGGCAGGCTGACGACGCCAGGCATCACCGCGTTGGTCACTTCCACCGGCACCACGACGCTGCCCGTGCGCGATGTGATGCGGACGTCCTCGCCGTCGTCCACGCCGCGCGCGTCGGCATCGTGCGGATGCATCTGCAGTGTGCAGCGGTTGCGTCCGCGCATCAGCCGTTCGCTGTTGTGCATCCATGAATTGTTGGAGCGCAGCGCGCGACGACCGATCAGCGACAGTTCACCGGTCGCGGGCTCCGCGCGCTCCAGTGTCGCTTCGAGGCGCGTCACATCAGCGAGGAACATCGCCGGCGCCAGCTGCAGGCGCCGATCGGCCGTGCGCAGTCGATCCGGCAACGCCGGTTGCAGCGCGCCCAGGTCCACCCCGTGCGGATTGTCGTCGAGCGTCTTCATGCGCAAGCCAGTGCCGACGGGTGACAGGCCGCTGCCGTATGGGCCCTGGCGAAGCGCGATGTCGACCATGCCCCGCGGTGTGAGCTGCGCGAGGGCAAGCGATTTGGTGCGCGCGGCCAGCGTGCCCGTGATGCGCCAGGTGAGGCCATTCAGGATCTCCCAGTCGTGACGCGCATCGGCCGGCTTCGGGAAGATCGCGCGCGAATACTTCGCCGTGTTGCGCACGGCCAGCGCGTGAAACACGAGATCGTAGTGGTCACGTTCGAGCGCGAACGTCGGCGGAAGGATGAGATGCGCGTGTCGCGTCGTTTCGTTGAGGTAGAAATCGATCGCGACGTAGTAGTCCAGTCCTGCGATGGCGCGCTCGAGTCGTTGCCCGTTCGGCGTGGACAGCACGGGATTGCCGGCGTGTGTGAGCAGCGCACGCACCTGCCCCGCGCCCGGCGTCTCGATCTCTTCGGCCAGCGCCGCGACGGGCAGTTCACCGGCGAACTCCGGCAGGCCACGCACGCGAGTCGTCCATCGGCCGAATCGCACGCGGTCCGACCGCTGATCCGCGCGGAGGATGTCCACCGCCGGCCTGGTGAACATCGCGCCACCGGGCAGGTCGAGATGCCCCGTGACGATGTTGAGCGCCGAGATGAGCCAGCAGGCGATGCCACCGAACTCCTGCATGGACACACCCACGCGACCGTACGCCACGGCCGTCGGTGCGGCCGCGAAGTCGCGCGCGAGGGAGCGAATCGTGTCGGCGTCGATGCCCGTCTGTCCTGACACGCGCTCAGGAGGAAAGTGACGCACCAGTTCACACAGCGCGTCCACACCGTCGATGTAGGCCGCGTACTGGGAAACACGCGGGGCGCCGTCCGCACAGATCACATGCAGCAGTGCGAGCAGCAGGAGCGCATCCGTTCCGGGACGGATGAAGTGATGGGCATCCACCAACCCTGCCGTTTCCGAGCGGCGCGGGTCTATCAGCACCACACGACCGCCGCGATTCCGGATCGCGCGGATGCGTTCCATGACGCCGGGCGCCGTCATCAGGCTGCCGTTCGAGGCGGCCGGATTGGCGCCGAACATCAACAGATGCTGCGTGTGGTCGATATCCGGAATCGGAATCAGCAGCGCATGCCCGAACATCAGCAGCGCGGCCACATGGTGCGGGAGCTGATCGACCGATGTGGCCGAGAAGCGGTTCTTCGTGCGCAACGCGCGCATCAGGTCCGGCGCGAACAACATCGCGCCCACCGAATGCACCGTGGGATTGCCGCTGTAGGTGGCGACGGCGTCGCGGCCATGTGCTGCCTGAATCGCCTTCAAGCGTGCGGCCGCATCGTCGAGCGCCTCGTCCCAGCCGATCTCGACCCAGCTGCTTCCCTCGCGACGCAGCGGCCGTCGCAGGCGGTCGGGATCTTCGTGCACGTCCTGCAGTGCCACGGCCTTCGGGCAGACGTGCCCTCGACTGAATGGGTCATCCTTGTCGCCCCGAATGTCGGTCACGCGATCGCCGTCGGTCGTCACGACGATGCCGCACATTGCCTCGCACAGTGTGCAGGTGCGGAAATGCCGGGTGACGGTCATGACGAGGTGCGGACTTGGACGGCGAACCGGAACGAGGGAGGCGGACGTCCTATGGTAGCGTGAGTGCGTGGGTTTGGCCGCGCGGCCACCCGCGTCCGAGATTCATGGAGGATTCATCAAGCGCGTCTATTCTCGTCCCATGGGCCTGCTGGTCGTCGAGGACGATCCCGTCGCGGGTGCCTCGCGACCCGAGCTCATTCGCGCCCGCGGTCAGCTGAGTCATCCGCGTTTCATGAATACGTTCTACGTTCGTCGTATGCGCATCACCGCGACCCTCCTCCGTTACACGACACCTCTGTTTTGCGGCCTATTGCCGCTGTGGGGTGTGGCAACGCGACGGCTCGACGCGCAAGCGGTTGCCGCACGCGACTCGCTGGCGATCGCTGCCAAGTTCTCGCTCGTGGACGCGACGGCACTCGCGCGCCGGCAACACCCGCTGCTCGTGGCGGCCGGCGGACGACGCCTGGCGGTGTCCGGTGTCGCGCGGCAGGAAGCGGCCTTTCCCAATCCCACGCTCGAGTGGCGGCGGGAAAATCTTGGCAGCCCGTTGCTTCGCGACGAGTTCGTGACCGCGGCGCTCCCTGTGGATCTCTACGGACGTCGCATTGTGCTCAAGCGTGCCAGCGCGCTGACGGCATCGCGGGCGCTGGCCGATTCCTCCACCACCGCACGACAGGTGGAATTCGATGTGGCGCGCGCATACTGGCGTACCGCGCTCGCGTATGCGTTGCGCGACGCGGCCACGGCGCAGCGGCAGGCCGTCGATACGATCGCGCGCATCGAATCCGATCGTGCGAAGCAGGGGGCGGTGCCGGGAGGTTCAGCGCTGCGCGCACGCCTGGAAGCGGATCGTGCGCGCCTGACCGAGGCATTCGCTGTGGCGGAACTGGAACGGGCGCGTGGCGACCTGTCTCGCGCGCTGGCGATGCCGTTCGACAGCGTGCCACGCCCGAGCGAGCCGGTGCGCGTGGACGCGAGCGACACGATTCCCGCGCTCGAGTCGCTGCTGGCGCTCGCACGCATGCGTCGGCCGGAACTGCAGTCCGCGCGGGCACGCGCGGACGAAGCCGCAAAACGCCAGCTCGCGGAGCGATTGGGCACTCTGCCGGCCCTCGGCGTGCAGGGGGGCAGCAAGCTCACGTCCGGATACCAGACCGGCACCGTGGCGGTCGGCATCGCCATTCCGCTGTTTGATCGCAACGGTGGCAATCGTGAACGGGCACGGGGCGACGTGTTGTCGGCGACCGGGGATCTGCGTGCCGCTGAAGCGGCCATCGACGCCGACGTCATCGCGACGTCGCGCGCCTATCGTGCGTTGCGAGAGGCCTTCGACCGGGTCGGAGACATGGGACTTTCCGAGACCATGCGCGATCTCGATCGGCGCGGATCGTCCGTCGCCGCGATCGCCGCGACGGCGTATCGCGAAGGGGCGATTCCGCTGTTCGAGCTGCTCGATGCTGAGCGCGTCCGAGCCGACGTGCGTATCGCGGCGCTGCGTGCCGCCGCCGACGTGCATGTGGCGCGACTCGACCTGTTGCGCGCGATCGGTTTGCCGATCGACAGCGCTGCCCTTCTTCCGTCACCGCCGTGATCATGGTCGCACTCACTCATTTCATGGCGCGTGTTCCGGCACGTGCCGTCTCGAGGGTGCTGGCCGTCGCCGCCTGCACACTGCTGTGCAGCGCGTGTGGCGGTGGCGGCAGTGCGCCGGCCGCTGCGGCCGCCAACGTTCCCGCCGATGTGCGGGATACGGCATTCCTCAGTGCCGATGCGATGACCGTCTCCGGTGTGTCGGTCGTGAACGCCAGCCGAGTGGCGTGGCGCGATGTGTGGCAACTCCCGGCGCGCCTTGTGCTGGACCCGACGACGACGCAGGCGCTCGGTTCGATCGTGGAAGGGCGCGTGACGCTCGTCCTCGTGCAGCCCGGTGATCGTGTCACGCGCGGACAGGTGCTGGTCACGATTCATAGTCATGAGCTGACGTCCGCGCGCAACGATCTGGGGCAGGCGACGGCCGGTCGTACGGAAGCGGAGAACGCGGCACACTTGGCGGCCGCCGCCCTTGCGCGCGCCGAGCGATTGTATGCGGCACAGGCTGGATCACTGGCGGACCTGGAGCGTGCACGTGCGACACAGGTGGCGGCGCTCGCGGGACAGCGTCGCGCCGCGTCCGAATTCGATCGCGCCACGGAGATGGTGCATCACCTGCAGCCTCCGGGCGCAATGCGTGCGGGAATCGATCCGGAGGATGTGCTGGTCCGTGCGCCGTTCGATGGCGTGGTGGTGGCGCGTGAGGCGCAGCCGGGGGCCGTCGTGGTTCCGGGTGCATCACTCGTCACCGTCAGTCGCACCGGGTCGATCCTGCTCGCGATGCGGGTGCCGGAGGTGGCGCTCGCTGCCGTCAGGGTCGGCTCCGAGGTGCAGTTCACCGTGCCGGCATTCCCGGGTCGCGCATTCAATGGTCGCGTGACGCGTGTGGCACCGATGCTCGACTCGTTGTCGCGCACGGCCGAAGTGTTCGCCGTGGTCGCGAATCGCAGTGGAGAATTGCGTGGCGAAATGACGGCTGCGGCCGAGGTGTTCGGACCCGGCCGCGACAGCGTGATCGCCGTGCCGGTGAGCGCGATCCAGGATTTCGAGGGCGACACGGTCGTCGTCACGAGCGTGAAACGCGGCAGCGGGCTGCTCCTCGAGGCATCACGCGTGCGTGTCGGACGCCGCGCCGCCGGACTGGCGGAGATCATCTCGGGCCTCGCGCCCGGCGTGTCGGTGATTCATGACGGGGCCGCAGTGGCGAAGGCCGAGATCCTGCGGCAGCGCGATGCGCGCGCATCGGGCGGCGAGCCGCAGTGAGGCGCCTGATCGAATTCGCGTTGCGACAGCGCGGCGTGGTGTCGCTTGGCGTCGGTGTGCTGTTGCTGTTCGGTCTCTTTGCGCTGTCGCGGATTCCGTTCGATGCTTTCCCGGACCTCACAGGTGTGCGCGTCGATGTCGCGACGGTCGCGCCGGGCCTCGCGCCGGAGGAAGTCGAACAGCTGGTGACGTATCCGCTCGAGTCGTCGCTGATGGGATTGCCCGGTGTGACCGGCGTCCGCTCGGTGTCGAAGTCGGGACTGGCGCTGATCACGGTGCCGTTTCCCGATGGCACGGACCTCTACTTCGCGCGCACGCTGGTGCAGCAGCGGCTGGCCGAAGCGCAGGGCGCGTTGCCGCCGGGCGTCGAACCGCAGATGGGCCCCGTGTCCACGCCCATGGGCGAGTTGTATCAGTACACGGTGCAGAGCGACTCCATGTCGCTGTCCGACCTGAAGGCTTTGCACGACTACACGATTCGTCCGCGCCTGCGCACGGTGCCGGGTGTGAGCGACGTCAATTCGTGGGGCGGCGTGATCGAGCAGGTGCAGGTCGAAGTCGATCCGGCGAAGCTCGCGGCGCGCAACCTGACGCTCGGCGATGTGCATCGGGCGCTGGCGCAGAACAACCTCTCGTTCGGTGGCGCGTACCTCGAGCATGCCGGCACGCGATACACCGTGCGTGGCGTGGGGCGGCTCACCAATGCACAGGAGATCACGCAGGTCGCGATCAGCGCACCGGGTGGTGTGCCGATTCGCGTCGGCGACGTCGCGACCGTCAAGCAGGGAGGGCTGCCGCGCTACGGTGCCGTGACGGAAAATGGCACGCACGAAGTCGTCGCCGGCATGGTGCTCAAGCTCAACGGGCAGGATTCACGGTTCGTGATCGATGGCGTGACGAAGCGCCTCGATGAAGTGCGCGCGGCGTTGCCGGCGCACGTGAAGATCACGCCGTTCTATGATCAGACGGAACTCGTCGGCCGCACCACATACACGATCACGAAGAACCTGATCGAAGGTGGCCTGCTGGTCATCATCGTGCTGTTCGCGTTCCTTCGCAACGTCCGTGCGTCATTGATCGTCGCGTCGGTGATTCCCCTCTCGATGCTGATGGCGTTCGGTGGGATGTACCTGTTCGGATACTCCGCCAACCTGATGTCGCTCGGGGCGCTGGACTTCGGATTGATCGTGGACGGCGCGATCGTGATGGTCGAGAACTTCGTGCATCGACTCGAGAAAGCGGAACACGACACTGGCCACGACGTCTCCGGCTCCGCGGAGCGGTTCGCGCTGTTCCGCGACGCCGCGATCGAGGTCGGACGTCCGATCCTGTTCGGTATCGCGATCATCGTCGCGGTCTACATCCCGATCTTTGCACTGGAAGGGATGGAAGGCCGCATGTTCAAGCCGATGGCGTTCACCGTCGTGTGTGCCGTCATCGGGTCACTGCTGCTCGCGCTCGTGTTCGTGCCGGCGGCGTCGCTGGCGCTGCTCCGGCACGTGAACAGTGAACCGCTCGCGCTCGAGGAGCGGCTGCGCGACCGCTATCGCCGCGGACTGTTGTGGACGTTCGATCACGGCGGGGCGATCGTCGCGGCGGCAGTGGTGATGGTCATCGTTTCGGTCGCGTCGCTGTCCCGCATCGGCACCGAGTTCATGCCGAAGCTCGACGAGGGTGCGATCCTGATCAACACGCGGCGCACGCCGAGCATTTCGCTGGCCGACGCCACCCGGCTGTCGCTCTCGGCGGAGCGCATCGTGAAGAAGTTTCCGGAAGTGCTGACCGTGGTGACGAAGGAAGGGCGTCCCGACCTGGCCACCGAAGCGATGGGCCTCTACGAAGGCGACCTGTATGTGATTCTCAAGCCGCGCGACGACTGGACGACGGCGAAGAATCCCGACGGCCTCGTGGCCGCCTTCGACTCGGCGTTGCGCCAGGTGCCGGGTTTGTGGGTGTCATTCACGCAACCACTCGCGATGCGACTCGACGAGGCGGAAAGCGGAATTCGCACGGACCTCGGCATCAAGGTGGTGGGCCCGGATCTTGGCAGGAATGCGCAGATCGCGAGCCGCATACGCCGTGTGCTCGCGTCCACGCCCGGCAGCGCCGACGTCGGGGTGGAGGTGAGTGAAGGGACGGGCCAGGTGCGGGTCACGCCGCGCCGCGACGCGCTGGCGCAGTATGGATTGTCCGTCGGCGATGTGCGCGACGCGATGAATCTCTCGCTCGGTGCGGAGGTCGCGACCGAAATCGTGAATGGCCCGCGCCGTATCGGCGTCGCCGTGCGATATCCCGACGCGCAGCGCAACGACCTGAACGAACTCTCACGTCTCATGGTGCGATCGCCGGCTGGTGCCCTGGTGCCGTTGTCGACGATTGCGGATGTCGAGCCCGGCACCGGTCCGGAGCTCATCGGGCACGAGGATGCACAGCGGCGCACGCTGGTGCTGTCGAACGTGCGCGGTCGCGATCTCGGCGGATTCGTGACGGACGTCCAGGCGCGCGTGGCGCGTGAGGTGCAGCTGCCTCCCGGCACGTTCCTCGAATGGGGCGGCCAGTTCGAGAATCAGCAGCGCGCCATGAAGCGCCTGGAGCTGGTGGTTCCGGCAGCGCTGCTGCTGATCGTGCTGTTGCTGTACCTGTCGTTCCGCAGCGTGTGGCTGACGGCGCTGATCCTCACGAACGTGCCGTTCGCGCTGGTCGGTGGTGTGGCGGCGCTGTGGATTCGCGGACTGAACCTGAGTCTGTCGGCCAGCGTCGGATTCATTGCACTGTTCGGCATCGCGGTGTTGAATGGCGTCGTGCTGATCTCGGCCATCAACGCATTGCGGGCATCCGGCAAGTCGGTGGATGAAGCGGTTCGTCTCGGTGCGGCGGATCGGTTGCGGCCGGTCGTGATGACCGCACTGGTGGCGAGCCTCGGCTTCGTACCGATGGCACTGTCGACGTCACCAGGCAGTGAAGTGCAGCGGCCGCTCGCGACCGTCGTGATCGGTGGGCTCGTGACATCGACCGCGTTGACGCTGTTCGTGCTACCGTTGTTGTATCGTGCGATGATGACATGGCGAGAGCGGCGCTATCCCGTGCACACTGCGCGCGCTGTGGCGGGCGCAGCAACGGCCGGGGCGGAGGCCGGAGCGATGCGCGTGCACACCGGGACTGCGCAGTGATGGAGCGCCACGCCACCGTGACGCTGGTGGCGTTGCCGCCCGTACCGGACGCGGACGATCTGGCGCTGTTGTCGCCATCGGAGCGGGAACAGGCGGCGCGGTTTGCACGACTCGTGGACGGTGCCGCATTCATCACGGCGCGTGCGACCCTGCGGCGCCTGCTGGCGAGTGCGACGGGTCTTGGCGCGGCCGAGCTGCCGCTCGAGCGCGACACACGTGGTCGGCCGTACCTGGCCGCTGACGGACACGACACCATGGATTTCAACCTGTCGCACTCCGGCGCGCTGGCGGCGATCGGTATCGCGTTCGGCGGGCGCATCGGTGTGGATGTCGAGATTCATGGCACTGTGCGCGCGATACGGGACCTCGTGCCGCAGGTGATGGGCCCTCGCGAAGCCGAAGTGCTGTCCCGGCTCACTGGCGACGCATTCGCGCGCGAATTCTACGAGTGCTGGACGCGCAAGGAAGCGGTGATCAAGGCGCTTGGCATCGGACTGGAATTTCCGCTGCAATCCATCGACGTCCCGTCCGTCGAGCATGAACGCGCGGTGCGGGTTCGCACCGGTCCCGCGCATGAGTGGACCGTGTCGACGCGTGAGCCGATGCCCGGTTATTCGTTGTCGATCGCGCTCGACGATGACGAGCACCGCGTGACGGTGCGTCCCATCGATGTGGTCAGCGCGGCAGTGCCGCGCCCGTCGGACGATCCTTGATTGCAGCCCACGTGGCGCACTGAGGTGTCGGGCCTCGCTGTGGCGTCGTCTCGGTGGCGGGTAGCGTGTCTGTGGCAGCCATCACTTCGAGATCGAAGATGAGATCGGCACGCGCGGGGATCACGGGCGGCCGTCCGGACTCACCGTACGCCAGCGGAAACGGGATGAAGAGCCGCCGCTGACCTCCAACGCGCATCTCGCCGAAGCCGAGGTCCCAGCCGGCGATCACCCGGCGGACGGCGAGGGGAAACCCGATCGGTGTGCGCGGCGTCCCGTTCGGCATCGTGTCGCGCGAGGAGTCGAATTTCGTGCCGTCGAGGAGCCAGCCGGTGTAGTGGACGTAGACACACTGCCGGGGCCCGACAGCCGCACCCGTCCCGATCCGGGCATCGATGTAGCGCAGCGCGAGCGCGATCTGACTCTCGCCGGCCAGCGGTGGAATGGTTGACGGCAGCGGCGCCGCTTTCGTCGGATGATGACAGGCCGTGGCCACGATCAGGAGCGCGCTCAGCGCAGACATTCGCATCCGGCCTAACGTAGACGCTCGGCGGCACGGATTCCATTCACGACGCACGGCGGCCTTCAGCCCGACTGCATGGTCCGGAGCGTTTCGGTCCGGCGACGAGCGTCTCGCACACCGACACCACACGGCACCAGTGGATGGGACGAATGGACGGGCCCGGTCGTCTGATTGTGTACGGTTTCTCATGTCGACGTACCTGACCGCCTGAGCACCCGGGCTGAGTAGGTTACGGGTCCCTCTCCCCATACGATGACGACGCCGACATTGGTGGACGCGCCGGCCATTGGCGTGCTGCACGAACTTCGCGAGATCGCGAGCGATATCCGTCAGGCGCGCGGGCTGATCTATCAGCTCACGCTGCGTGACATTCGCGTACGCTACAAGCAGGCCCTGATGGGCTTCGCCTGGGCGATTCTCTCGCCGCTGCTGATCGTGGCCGCGGGAGTGATCGTGCGCGTGGCCCTGCTGCACATGGCCGGCAAGTCCTTCGAGATGACCGCCGCGGTCGCAATCGTCGTGAAGGGCCTAGCGTGGGGGTTCTTCGCGGCGGCCATCGGGTTCGCCACGACGGCGCTGACGGGCAATGCCGCACTCATCACGAAGGTGTACTTCGCACGCGAGACGCTCCCGCTGTCGGTGATTCTCGCCTCGACCTTCGATTCACTGATCGGCACCGCCGCCATGCTCCTGCTGCTGCCGTTTCTCGGATGGCAGCCCACGTGGGCCGTGCTCTGGGTGCCGATCGTGTGCGTGACACTCTTCACGTTCACGCTCGCGGCCGGACTGCTGATCAGCTGCGCGAATCTGTTCTTCCGTGATGTGAAGCACATCACGCAACTGCTGATCACGTTCGGAATCTTCTTCAGCCCGGTCTATTACGAGCCCAGTGTGCTCGGGCCGCGCTGGATCCTGCCGCAGATGCTCAATCCGATGGCGCCGATCCTCGAGGCGCTCCGGTTGTCGGCAGTCGATGGACACAATCTGCTGCACAGCATCGTGCGCGCCGATGGCGCGGTGATCTGGAGTCCGACCTACCTGCTGTACAGCATGATGTGGGCGTTCGGCGGGCTGATCGCCAGCGCACTGATCTTTCATCGTGCGCAGTTCCGCTTCGCGGAGTACGTCTGATGGCGCCCGTGACACCGGGCATCGAATTCAACGGCGTCTGGAAGAAGTTCCGGCGCGGCGAGGTTCACGATTCACTGCGGGACCTGATTCCCGCGCTGGCTCGTCGCGTCACGGGCCGGGTGCGTTCCGCGGAGGAGCTCGAGCGTGATGAATTCTGGGCAGTGCGTGACGTGTCGTTCCGGATCGAGCCGGGCCAGACCCTCGGAGTGATCGGCAACAACGGCGCCGGCAAGTCGACGATCCTCAAGATCCTGACGCGCATCCTGCGGCCCTCGCGTGGCTCGTATGTCGTGCGCGGCCGCATCGGGGCGCTGATCGAAGTGGCAGCCGGATTTCATCCCGACCTCACGGGTCGGGAGAACATCTTCCTGCAAGGCGCCATCATGGGCATGGGGCAGGCTGCCACGCGCGCGAAGCTCGACCAGATCATCGCGTTCTCCGAGATCGAACAGTTCATCGACACCCCGGTGAAGCGCTATTCCTCGGGCATGAACGCGCGCCTCGGATTCTCGATCGCCGCGCATCTCGATCCCGATGTGCTGATCATCGACGAAGTCCTCGCGGTCGGCGATTACACCTTCCAGCGCAAGGCGTTCGGCCGCATCCGTGATCTGTCGCGCAGCGGCATGCCGGTGGTGGTGGTGTCGCATCAACTCGATCGCATCGCGGAGTTGTGCACCGAGGCGATCCTGCTCTCGCAGGGCGCGATGACCTGCCGTGGAACGCCGACGGACGTGATCGGCGCCTACGTGCGTGGCGGCAGCGGCGGCGGACACGTGCAGTCGGACGATTCGCCCGTCACGATCCACTCGGTGGAGTTGCTCGATGGCCACGAGGTCCGTTCCGGCGACACGGTGTACTTCCGGATCACCGGTTCGATCCTGCGCGGCATTTCGCGTCACGTCGAGCCGGTCGGGATCATCGTCCGCAGCGCGCAATCGGGCGATGTCGTGTATTGCACCGGCACCTCGGTCTTCGATTTCGAGTTCACGCCGGGTGATTTCTCGATCGACGTCGAGATGCAGATGAATGTGCAGCCCGGCATCTATCTGGCGGATATCGGCGCCTGGAATCGCGCCGACGAGAAGCAGCTGCTGGCGGGGCCGAGTCTCAACATGCGCGTGAGCGAGGGTCGCACCTTTCTCGGCCCGACGAATCTCAACGCCACGATGTCGTTGCGTCAGGCGATGCAGCCTGCGGAGTCCGTCGCGCCGTGAGGTCGAGGCGGCGGGATGTTCCGATCGCCCTCGCGGTCGTCGCGGTGCGCGGTATCGCCGCGCGCATGCCGCACGTGTGCAGGCCACGATGAGTTTCAGCGTCCTGTTGTCCGCGCTGGCGGAGCGCGGTGTGGAGCGGTGGGTGGAGGGTCTGCGTCTGCGCTTCCGCGCGCCGCGCGGCGCACTGCTGCCCGAGCATCGCGACGCGATTGCCGCACAGCGTGACGTGATCATGCGCCACCTCCGCGCTGACGCCGAAGCACGCGTGGAGCACACGCCGACCTCTCACAATCAGCGCGCACTCTGGCTCATCCATCAGGAGGCGCCGCACAGCGCCGCCTACCACGTCGGCTTCGGTGCGCGTTTCAGTGCGTCGCTCGATGCGAATGTGTTGCAGCATGCGCTGCAGGCACTGACGGACCGGCACGCAACGCTGCGCAGCACGTACCAGCTGTCCGATGACGGGCAGCTGCTGATGGAGACGCGTGGCGCGATCCCGGTGTCGGTGTACCGGCACGACGCGTCCACGCTGTCGGAAATCCAGCTCCGCGCGGCCGTCGATGCAGCGTATGATCGTCCCTTCGATCTCGAACGCGGTCCAGTCGTGCGCTGCGAGCTCTTCACGCGCTCGGCCACCGATCAGGTGCTGCTGGTGTGCGCCCATCACATCGCGTGTGACGGCTGGTCGATCATGCTCGCGATGGATGAACTCTTTGCACTCTACGCCGATGCGGCGGGACAGGTGGTCACACCGTTGCCGCGGCCGGATCGGTCGTACCGCGAATTCGTGACGTGGCAGGCGGACATGCTGGAGGGTGCGGAGGGACGAAAGCTGGCCTCGCAGTGGCTCACGGCACTCGCCACGCCGCGTGCGGTGGTCGAGGTACCGCCGGATCGGCCGCGGCCAGCGCAACGATCGTATCGTGGTACGTCGCACGCGCTGCGCATTTTGCCGGACACCCTGGCGACGCTGCGCGCCGTTGCACTGGCGCAGGGAACGACGCTGTTCGTGGTGCTGCTGGCGGCCTACAAGGCGCTGCTGTTCCGGCTCAGCGGTACCGAGGATGTGATCGTTGGCACGCCGACACTCGGTCGCCCGAACGCGGATTTCATGCGGACGGTCGGACTGTTCGTGAACCCGGTGCCGATGCGCACGACCGTGCAGTCCGACATCTCGTTTCGTGAGTTGCTGCGCCGCGTGACGACGACGACACAGCGGGCCCTCGACGCACAGGCGTATCCGCTGCTGCTGATGGTGCAGCACGCACAGGTCGCGCGTGACGCCAGCCGTTCACCACTTTTCGATGCATTTTTCAGCCTGCTGGCGTTCGACCGGACCCGAGGCGGGGCCGACGCGGCGCTGGCGGGCTCCGCGCGATCCGGTGTGCTGGACGTGTCCGGACTGCGCGGTGTGCCGTACCCGTTGCGGCAACAGGAAGGGCAGTTCGATCTCTCCGTGCAATTCATCGAAAATGACGGCGGTCTCGACGGTGCACTGCTTTATAGCTCCGATCTCTACGAGGCGGACACGATCGCGCAGCTGGCAGGCCATTATGTCGCGCTGCTGGAAAGTGCCGTCATGAACGTCGACCTGAACCTCGATCAGCTTCCGCCGCACGCCATGCGGGCGCCTGCGTCGGAGGATCCGGGAGCGCCCCTGCAACCATCGGCGCGTGTGCAGCAGCTGCTCGACGAACTGGCGTTGCGCGACGTGCGCCTGACGCTCGACGGCGAGAAGCTCAAGGTCAACGCGCCTGCCGGCGCGCTCGACCCCGGCCTCAAGGCGCGACTGGCCGAGTCGAAGGCCGAAATTCTTGCCGTGCTGCAGCGCGCGTCGGCGTCGCGCAGTGGCCTTCGCCGTGTCTCTCGCACGGCGCCGCTGCCGATTTCGTATGCGCAGCAGCGGCTCTGGTTTCTGGATCAGATGCAGCCCGGGAATGCGCACTACAACATCGCCTTTCCCCTGCGCATCCGCGGCCTCCTGAACGTCGAGGCGATGGTTGGGGCGATCGATGCCGTGCCGCGCCGGCATGAGGCACTGCGCACGCGCATCCGGGACGTCGATGGCAATCCGCGCGCGGAATTGATGGAGTCGCTCGACAGCATCGTGCGGATGGCCGATGTGAGCCATCTTCCGGTCGGCGAGCGCGTGCGCGAAGCCCAGCGCCTCGCGCACACGCTGGGCGCATCGCCCTTCGATCTCGCGTCGGGGCCATTGATGTCCTGCCTCCTGGTGCGTCTCGCGCCGGATGATCACGTGCTGGCGCTGTGCATGCACCACATCGCATCGGATGGCTGGTCCATCAGCGTCGCGGCGCGAGAGATCGGTGTGAACTACGGCGCTGCAGTGGCCGGGCGCCCGTCGCCGCTCCCGCCGCTCGAATTGCAGTACATCGACTTCGCCGCGTGGCAGCGCGAGCAGATGAACGCCGGCCTGCTGGTGAAGCAGCTCGCGTTCTGGCAGCGCGAACTGGCAGGCGCGCCGGTGCTGCTCGAGCTGCCTGCCGATCGTCCGCGACCGGCCGTGCAGAGCAATCGCGGCTCACGCCTGAAGCTTCGGCTGACGCCGGAGCAACTCGTCGCATGCAAGGCGTTCAGTCGCGCACACGATGCGACGCTGTACATGACGTTGCTCGCCGCATGGCAGGTGCTGTTGCACCGCTATTCCGGGCAGGATGACATCATGGTCGGCTCGCCCCTCGCGAATCGTGATGATCCCGCACTGGAGCCCGTGGTGGGCTGTTTCGTGAACAACGTCGTGATGCGCGGGCGACTGGCGGGCAATCCGATGTTCCGCGACCTGCTGGCGCAGACCGCGACCACGGTGCTGGGCGCGTTCGACAATCGCGAGGTGCCGTTCGATCGCGTCGTCGAAGCGATGCGACCCGAACGCAGCACCAGTCACAGCCCGGTGTTCCAGGCGATGTTCACGTTGCACTCGTTCCCGATCGATCCGGCCCAGCCGGTCGGGCTGCAGGTGGACCTGCTGGAGATGTACGACGATGGCGGCGGCGCGGCGCGGTTCGACCTCACGCTGGAGATCGACGAACACGAAGAGGGCCTGCGCGTCGTGTACGAATACGCGACCGACCTGTTCGACGAGTCGACGATCGCCCGCATGCACGGGCAGTACGCCGAATTGCTGCACCAGGTCGTGGCGCGTCCGGAGCTGCGGCTGAGCGATATACCGCTGCTCACGGAGAGTGACCAGCGCCTGCTGCTGGATGAGGTGAACGCAACGGTATTCGCGCATGACCGGACGGTGTGCATCCATGAGCTCGTCTCCGTCTCGGCCGCGGAGACACCCGACGCGATCGCCGTGCAGGCGCCGGATGCCACGCTGACCTACCATCAGCTCGACCGTCGTGCGAATCAGATGGCGCAGCTGCTGCGCGAGCGCGGCGTGTCCGATGGGTCCCTTGTGGGCATCTGCCTGGATCGCATCGCCGATCTGCCGGTGGCGTTGCTGGCGGTGCTCAAGGCCGGCGCCGCGTACGTGCCGATGGATCCGTCGCACCCGGCGGATCGGCTGGTCTATACGCTCACCGATGCCACGGTGGCGTGTGTGATCACGGAGTCGCGCTTCGCCGAGCTCGTGTCCTCTGCGACTGCGCCACTGTTGTTGGTGGATGACGATAATGGCGCGATAATGGCGCAGTCATCGCATGCTCCGACCACGAAAGTCCAGCCGTCGGATCTGGCGTATGTCATCTATACCTCAGGCTCCACCGGGCGCCCGAAGGGTGTCGAGGTCGAGCATCGCAACGTCGTGAATTTCCTGCGCTGCATGCAACACGAGCCCGGCTTCAGCCGCGACGATGTGCTGCTCGCAGTGACGACGCCCTCCTTTGACATTGCAGGGCTCGAGCTGTTCCTCCCGCTCATCTGCGGGGCACGCATTGTCATGGCGTCGCGTGGTGACGTGCTTGACGGTGAGCAACTGACCCGGCTGCTCAATGCGTGTCACGCGACGGTGATGCAGGCGACGCCCGCCACCTGGCGTCTGATGCTCGATGCGGGCTGGACTGGAGGCGCGAACCTGCGTGTGTTGTGTGGCGGAGAAGCGATGCCGCGTGATCTCGCGCGCGACCTGCTGCGTTGCACGAGCGACGTCTGGAACATGTACGGTCCGACTGAGACGACGATCTGGTCCACGACGCATCGCGTCACGAACGTCTCGCAGGATGTTCCGATCGGGCACCCGATCGGCAACACGACCGTCTATGTGCTGGACGCCTCGAATCGTCCGACGCCGATCGGCGTGGCTGGCGAGCTGTGCATCGGCGGAGAGGGTGTTGCGCGGGGCTATCGCGAGCGGCCTGAACTGACGGCCGACAAGTTCGTGACTGTGTCACTCGCGGACCGCACACCGGAGCGCCTGTACCGCACGGGCGATGTGGTGCGCGTTCGCAGCGACCTGTCGCTCGAGTTCGTCGGCCGTCGCGACCATCAGGTGAAGGTGCGCGGGTATCGGATCGAGCTCGGTGAGATCGAGTCGGTGCTGGTCGAGGACCTCACGGTACGGCGCGCGGTCGTGATCGTGCGCGAGGACGTCCCGGGCGATCAGCGTCTGGTGGCGTATGTTGTCCCGGAGCCCGACGGTGCACAGGTGGATGCGGACGGGCTGCGCGCACTGTTGCGCTCGCGCCTGCCCGAATACATGGTGCCAGCGACGATCGTGTCGTTGTCGGACCTGCCGCTGACGCCGAATGGCAAGATCGACCGGAAGGCGCTGCCTGCGCCGGCCGCACCACCGCGCGCACCCGGCGAGTCCGCCACGGTGGTGATGACGGACCCGCAGCGACGCGTCGCCGCGATCTGGCGTGACGTGCTGCGCATCGAGCATCTCGGGGTGGAGGACAATTTCTTCGACCGTGGCGGTCACTCGCTGCTGGTCGTGAAAGTGCACGCGGCCCTGCGCCGTGAGTTTCAGCGCGACCTGACCCTGGTGGACCTCTTCCAGCACACGACCATTGCCGCGCAAGCCGCTCTTCTGTCGTCCGACCCGACCGACCGCGACGTCACGATGCAGCGAGCCCGCGCGCGCGCGGCGCGACAGGTGCATGCCTGACGTGCGGCGCGCTGACGGAGACACGACGTGAGCAGTGAGCACACGGGCGCGCGTCGCGCGATTGCAATCGTGGGCATGAGCGGACGCTTTCCCGGCGCGCCGACGCTCCGGCAGTTCTGGGAGAATCTCCGCAACGGCGTCGAGTCGCTCGACACGTTCACCGCCGCGGAGCTCGACGCGGCCGGCATCAACGCGTCCATTCGTGCGCTCCCCGGCTGGGTGTCGCGCGGCACGGTGCTCGAGGACGCCGACTGCTTCGACGCCACGTTCTTCGGCTATGCGCCCCGCGAGGCGCAGATCATCGATCCGCAGCAGCGTGTGTTCCTCGAGTGTGCGTGGGAAGCGCTCGAGGACGCGGGCTACGCCGGCGAGCCGGACGGCCGCACGATCGCGATCTACGCCGGCTCGAGTCTCAACAGCTACGTGGTCACCCAGCTGCTGCCGAATCGCGACCTGCTCGAGTCGGTCGGCGGCTACCAGCTGATGCTCGGCAACGACAAGGATTTTCTCACCACGCGCGCGTCGTACAAGCTGGACCTGCACGGTCCGAGCATGAGCATCCAGACCGCGTGCAGTACGTCGCTGGTCGCGGTGCAGGTCGCGTGTCAGGCCCTGCTGCGCAATGAATGCGACATGGCGATGGCGGGCGGCGTCTCGATCAGCTTCCCGCAACGCACCGGCTACCAGTACCAGGAAGGCATGATCTTCTCGCCGGACGGACATTGTCGGCCGTTCGATGTCGACGCCCGCGGCACTCGCGCCGGCGCTGGCGCCGGTATCGTCGTCCTCAAGCGACTCGAGGACGCGATCGCCGACCGCGATACGATCCAGGCCGTCATTCTCGGCGCCGCCATCAACAACGATGGCGCCGGCAAGGCGGGCTACACGGCGCCGAGCGTCGACGGCCAGATGGAAGTCATCGCGACGGCGCAGGCGCTCACGGGCGTGACGCCCGACACCATTTCGTACGTCGAGGCGCACGGCACCGCCACACCACTCGGTGATCCGATTGAAGTCGCCGCGCTCACGCGTGTCTTCCGTGAAGGCACCGAGTCGCGTGGCTTCTGCACGATCGGATCGCTGAAGGCAAATCTCGGACATCTGGACGCGGCGGCCGGTGTGGCGGGTCTGATCAAGACCGTGCTCGCGCTGCGGCATCGCGAGTTGCCACCGCAATTGAATTTCAGCGCGCCCAATCCGCAGTTGCAGCTCGACACGTCGCCGTTCCGCGTCGCGACGTCACTCGAAACATGGGATCCGGGCCGGACGCCGCGTCGCGCCGGCGTGAGTTCGTTCGGCATCGGTGGCACGAATGCCCATGTCGTGCTGGAAGAGGCGCCACCCATCGCACCACGCACGAAGGTTCGTGCGCCGCATCTCGTCGTGCTGTCGGCCAGGACCGAGGCCGCGCTCGACGCCGCGACGACACGGCTGATCGAGTACCTCGGTCGCGCGGATGCGGCGCCGCTGGCCGATGTCGCGTACACCCTGCAGGTCGGTCGTCGCACCTTTGCGCATCGCCGCAGTGTGGTGGCGCGCGATGCCATGGAAGCACGCGCGCTGCTCAGTGTGTCCGACCGTGCGCCGGTGGTGAATGGCGTGCACGATGGCGCGTCACGACCGGTCGCGTTCCTGTTCAGTGGTCAGGGCAGTCAGCACGCCGGCATGTGTCGCGAACTGTACGATACCGAGTCAGTGTTTCGCGGCGCCGTGGATCGATGTGCCGAGTTGATGCATCCGCATTTCGGTCGCGACATTCGCGAACTGCTCCGAAACGGCACCGACGGCGAGCTGAGCGAGACGTACGTCGCGCAACCGGTCCTCGTCGTCACCGGGTACGCGCTGGCCGTGCTCTGGATGTCGTGGGGCGTGCAGCCGAGTGCCATGATCGGCCACAGCATCGGCGAGTATGTGGCGGCGCATCTGGCGGGTGTGTTCTCGCTCGAGGATGCCCTGATGCTGGTGTGCGCACGCGGGCACCTGATGCAGGGAATGGCACCGGGCGACATGCTGGCTGTACGACTCGCCCCGGCCGAGATCCGCGCGCGACTGCACGACGGCATCGAACTCGCCGCCGTCAATGCGCCCGCCCTCTGCACGGTGTCGGGCACGCGCGAGGCGATCGAATCGCTGACCATCGATCTCGAACGCGCCGGTATCGAGCATCGACCGCTCCACACCTCGCACGCCTTTCACTCGGCGATGATGGAGCCGGCGCTGGCGCCGTTCCGCGAGATCGTGGCGCGGGTGACACTGACGGCGCCGCGGCGACCCTACGTGTCGAACGTCACCGGCACGTGGATCCGGAATGAACAGGCCACCTCGCCCGACTACTGGGTGGCACATCTCCGCAGTGCCGTGTTGTTCGCCGATGGCATCACCACGCTGGCCGCCGATCCGACCATGCAGCTGCTCGAGGTGGGCGCGGGGAACGCGTTGACGTCACTCGCGCGCCTGACGCTCGGTCGCGACGGTGCAACGCGGGTGACGGCCTCGCTGCCGCATCCGCGCGAACCGCGTGGGCAACTCGAAACCATGCTGAGTGCCGCCGGCCGGCTGTGGGCGAGCGGTGTGGCGATCGACTGGTCGGATGTTCATGCCGACGAAGTCCTGTATCGCGTCTCGCTGCCGACGTATCCGTTCGAACGTCAACGGCACTGGGTCGACGCGCCAGCGGTGACGGCGGCAGCGAACGACGCCGTCAGGTCGCTGATGCCGGCGCGGCACGAGACGGTGAAGGACTGGTTCCATCAGCCTACCTGGACGAGTGCGCCGCTGGCGCGCACGCGTCTCGCGACATTGACCGGCGCCTGGCTCGTGTTCGGCCGAGGGGATGCGCTGGACGCGGCGGTGCGTGCTGGGCTTCTGGATCAGGGTGCGATCGCCATCAGCGTCACGCCAGGCGCACACTTCGCCCAGACCGGCGACCGGTCGTATACCGTGCGGCCCATCGAGGCAGCCGATCATGAAGAGTTGCTCCGGGCGCTGAAGCGGTCGGGCCACACGCCGCGAGGTGTGCTGCATCTCTGGAACGTGGGCGCAACCGATGTGGCGCCGGAGCACGACGCGGTCCTGCATTCGTTGATGGCGCTCGGCCGCGCCATCCTGCTGGACTCGTCGTCGGAGCCGGTACGTCTGGTGGTGGCCACGTCGGGCGCTGCCAGCGCAGTCGGCGAACCCATCACGCATCCGCATCGCGCGTTGGCGAACGGACCGGTGCTGGTTTTTCCGGCCGAGCATGAGTCGATGCAGTCGAGCACCATCGATCTCGATGGGCGATTGGATGGCGAGTGGGTGCAGACGGCGTCGGCGGCCATCATCGACGACGCCCGCGCTGACGACGCGGATCAGTTCGTGGCGATGCGGTCCGGCCGTCGGTTGGCGCTGCGATACGAATCCACCTCACTGCCGGCCGTTGCAGTGGCTGACCTGCCGCTCCACGACGGCGGCGTGTATCTGGTGACCGGCGGACTGGGCGGTATCGGCGCCACCTTCGCGGAATGGCTGGCGCTGCGGGCGCGGGCGCGACTGGTGCTGACGTCGCGGAGTGCGCTGCCGCCGCGGGACGAGTGGGATGCGTGGGTGGCCAGTCATGAGGCGACCGATGTGACTCGCGCGCGGATCGATGCCGTGCGTCGGATCGAGGCAGCCGGCGCGGATGTGATGGTGGCGGTCGTGGACGTGACCGACGGCGCAGGAATGCGCGGCGCGGTGGTGGAGGCACAGGAGCGCTGGGGCCCGATCCACGGCGTAGTTCACGCAGCTGGGGTGCCTGATGTCGCGTTGATGGCGACATACTCGTGGGATGAAGCCGCGGCCTGTATTGCTGCCAAGGTGCGGGGCACCCAGATACTCACTGAAATCCTCGGCGACACCCCGCTGGATTTCGTGCTGCTCTGCAGCTCCATCAACGCCGTGTTCGGGTATGCCGGCTCGACCGCCTACACGGCAGCCAATGCCTACCTGGATGCCTTCGTCGCATCGGCGCAAAAGCCGACTGGCTGGCGCACGGTCTCCATCGCCTGGGACGTGTGGCGTGATGTGGGTATGGCGATGCGTGAGGTCGATCCCTCGGCTGCGCGGAAGCTGCAGGTCGAGACCGGCATAACGCCCTCCGATGGCATCGATGCGTTCCTGCGGGTGTTCGCGTCGGGACATTCCCGCTTCGTGGTGTCCCCGTACGACATACAAGGGGCTACGCAGCTGCGGCACCGGCTTCGCTCGTCACTGACCGGGAGCTCCGAGGTCCAGCCCCTCGTGCCACGTCAGAAAGTGCCCACACCCCGGGCAAGTTCGTCATTGCTGACGGGTCCTGTGGGCGATATCGAAACGCAACTTGCAGCAGTCTGGGAGGATCTGTTGGGAGTGACCCCGGTCGGCGTGCATGACAATTTCTTCGAGTTGGGCGGACACTCCCTGCTGGCAACCCGCGTTCTGGCGCGCATCGACAGTTTCTTCGGTGTGCGGTTGGCGCTGCGGACCATGTTCGAGGCGCCCACCATTCGTCAGCTCGGGGTCGTGATCGCGACCGAACAGGCGACCGCGTCGGCCAGCGCAGTCATGGCGGCGCCTGACGGTGATCGCGAGGAGTTCGAGCTGTGACACACGCGACGTCGGCGCACACCGCAGCGGCGTTGATTTCGCTGCTCCGGACGCTCGATGTGCATCTGCGCGTCGAGGGCGGGCTGCTGCGTGTCAACGCGCCCAAGGGTAGGCTGACTCCCGAACTCGAAGCCGCACTCGTCGCGCGGAAGACGGAACTGCTCCAGGTGCTGTCGGAGACGCCGCGCGCGCCGCATCAACCGCGCGCGCTGACGCAGATCGAACGTGGGGGGTCGCTCCCGCTCTCGTTCCTGCAGGAGCGCATCTGGCTCGTCGAGCAGATCCGGCCGGGGCAGACGGCCTACAATCTGGCCACGGTGTCGGACGTCGTCGACGATTGTGACATCGCGATGCTGGTCAGCGCCATCCGCGCCGTGATCACGCGCCATGAGGTGCTGCGTGCGCGCTTCGTCCTCGTGCAGAATGAGCCGCGCGTGTTGCTCGCAGCAGCGGAGGACACGCCGGTGATCGTCCGCGACCTGCGCGCGCTTTCTGTCGAGGAACAGAATCACGTCATCAGTGGCGCGCCGGCGATCGCGGTGCGCGAGCCATTCGCCCTGTCAGCACAGGCGCCGGTTCGTTTCACCATCCTGCAGCTCGGCGAGCGTCGTATGGCGTTGCTCCTGGCGGCGCACCATATCGCAATGGACTCGTGGTCCATGGGTGTGCTCGGTCAGGAAGTCATGGCGGAGTACGTCGCGGCAACGGGCGGGGAGGCGCGCGCGCCGTTGGCGTTGCAGTACGCCGACTTTGCCGCGTGGCAGCGTGCGGAAATGGACGACCCGATGGCGCGCGAGCGGCTGCAGTACTGGACCGCGCGCTTGTCCGGCCTGCCGCAACTGAGTGCGTTCACCACCGATCGGCCGCGACGTGCCGCCTCACAGTGGTCCGGTGCGACGTACGATTTCCGTTGGTCGCCAGCGCTGTTCGATGACGTGCGTGCGCTGGCGCGCGACCTGAATGCCACGGTGTACATGGTGCTGCTGGCCGCCATGGCTGTCGTACTGACGCGCAATACCGGGCAGACGGACGTGGCCATCGGCAGCCCCATCGGCACACGCGAGCTGGCCGAGATGGAGGACATGCTTGGCCCGATCCTGAATCCGCTCGTGATGCGATTCGATGTCGGAGACGATCCGTCGTTTGCGACGCTCGTGGAGCGCGCGAAAGCCGCGGTGCTGGATGGCCACGCCAACCAGAACGTGCCGTTCGAGCTGCTGGTGAAGGCCCTCAATCCGGATCGTTCGATGGACCACCCACCGCTGTTCCAAGTGGCGGTGGTCCTGCACAACGCGCCGGACGCCGGGGCCGTGCAGATCCATGGCGGTGGCGCGATCTACGACATCACGATGTTCGCCGTCGAACGCCGAGGCGAGATGACGGGGGCCTTCGAGTACCGGGCCGACCTGTACGACGAGTCGACCATTGCGCGCATCGATACACAACTCCAGGTGTTGCTCGGGTCCGCGTCACGCACGCCGCAACTCGCGACATCGTGCCTTCCGCTGCTGACCGCGGATGATGTGGCAGAACAGATCGCGACGCTCATTCCGGTGCACGCGCCAATCGACGCAGACACCGTGGTGGCGCAGTTCGCGCGGACGGCGCAGCAATGCGGTGCGGCGATGGCGGTGGTTGCCGGCGATGCGACGCTGACCTACGCAGAGCTCGATCAGCGGTCGACGCAGGTCGCCGTCGCGCTGCAGGCGGCCGGCGCGGGACGCGGTACGTTCGTGGCGCTGGCCACCGATCGTTCACAGGCGATGGTCGTCGGTGCGCTCGGCATTCTCAAGGCGGGTGCCGCGTACGTGCCGATCGATGTGTCGTATCCCGCCGATCGTGTGGCGTTCATGCTGCGCGATTGCGGTGCGCGCCACATGGTGGCGACGGCCGTCGCCGTGCGGGCCGTGCGAGCCGACGATCTGCCGGCCACCGTGCTCCTGGTGGACGAGGTCACGTCGCGCCCAAGCATCGCCCTGCCCGCACTGAACGATCCGGCCACACCGTCGGACATCGCCTATCTGATGTACACCTCCGGATCGACGGGCACGCCGAAAGGTGTCGTTGTACCGCATTCCGCAGTGAGCAACTTCCTGGGCGCGATGCGCCTGCGGCCGGGCATCTCGGCCGCGGATCGTGTGTTGAGCGTGACATCGATGTCGTTCGACATCTCGGTGCTGGAAGTCTTCCTGCCGCTCGTGACCGGAGCGCGCACGATCGTCGCGACGCGCGACGATGCGAGCGACGGCGCGCGACTGGCCGAGCTCATTCGCACCAGCGGCGCGAGCATCGTGCAGGCCACACCATCGGGCTGGCGATTGTTAATGCATGCGGCGTGGGTCGGTGACCCATCGATCGTCGCGATCGCTGGTGGCGAGACGATGCCGCCTGAACTGGCGCAGTGGATGCTCGCGCGCACGCGTCAGGTGTGGAATGGCTACGGACCCACGGAAGCGACCGTCTATGCGAGCATGGCGCTGCTGAGCAACGGAGGCCCGATCACGATCGGAACGCCGGTCGCCAACACGCACATCTACGTGATGGATTCAGCCGGGAACGTGGCACCCGTCGGTGCACCGGGCGAGATCTGCATCGGTGGCGACAGTGTGGCGCGCGGATACCACCAGCGAGACGAGCTCACGGCGGAGAAGTTCGTGGCGGATCCATTCGTTGCCGGACGCACGATGTATCGCACAGGCGACTACGGACGGTGGCGCACCGATGGTCTGCTGGACCACATGGGCCGCATCGATGGGCAGGTCAAGTTGCGTGGCTATCGCATCGAAACTGGCGAGATCGAGGCGGCGCTGGCGACGCACGCGATGGTGCGGTCGGCGGTCGTCGGTGTGCGCAACGCGTCGGCTGACGACCCACGCCTGATGGCGTGGGTCCAGTTGCACGACGACGGCGAGTGCACGGCAAGCGAACTGCGCCGTTATCTTCGGCAGAGCCTGCCGGAGTTCATGATTCCATCCATGCTCATGTTCGTCGATCGCTTCCCGTTGACGCCGAACGCGAAAGTGGATCGCAAGGCACTCCCAGACCCGTTCGCCAGCACACCACTCACGCCGCGCGAATACATCGCGCCTTCGACACCGACTGAGCGACTGATTTCCGAGATCTGGATCACCTTGCTCGGCGTGAACCAGGCCGGCGTCACCGACAGCTTCTTCGAGCTCGGCGGGTATTCGCTGCTGGCGATGCGCGCTGCGAGCGAGATCTCCGTGCGCACAGGACGCGTGATCGAGCCACGCCTGCTGTTCTTCAGGACGCTCGGCCAGCTGGCCGAGGCGCTTGACGCGCCCATCGCTGGCACGGCGGCACTCCGGCCGTGAATCTCCTGTTTTTCGGATCGACGAGCCGGCAGTTGTTCGGCGCGTACCACGTCCCGCCATCGTCGGTGGCAGGGCGCGGCGCAGCGCTGCTCTGTCCGCCATGGGGTTCGGAATATCTGGTCTCACACCGGATCTTTCGCCGTCTCGCCGTGCGATTGAGCGAGAGTGGTTATCACGTGCTGCGGTTCGACTATTTCGGCACCGGCGACTCCGCCGGTGCAACCACGGATGGCGACCTCGAGTCCTGGCAAGCCGATGCCCAAGTCGCGCTCGAGGAGCTGCGTGACATGTCGGGATTCTCGTCGGTGGCTACCTTTGGCATACGACTGGGTGCCGTCGTGGCGTGGCGTCTGGCCACGACTCGGCAGGACGTCCATACGGCTGTCCTGTGGGACCCGATCACGAATGGTGACAAGTACGTGCGCGAGCTCGAGGCGGCGCAGCTGGATATCGATCGCTGGTCGTTGATGCCCGTGCACCGGGACAGAGGCGTCGGCGAGAATCGGACCCTTCTCGGTTTTCCAATGACGCTCCGCATGCGCTCCAGTATCGAAGCGGTTGGAGCTGACATGTTCTCGCAGCCGACGAAGGCGCAAGTGAACCTACTCTTCTCTGACGTGCGTCCCGGACAGGAACCGCTGCATGACGCGTTGCGCACGGCGGGCACGCAGTTCCATTCCGAGATCATTCCCGGCCAGACGCCGTGGCGCGATGACGAGGCGACGGGTGCCGGAGGACTTCCGGTACTCGTGCTCGAGCGCATGGTGGAGATGCTGCGATGAGCCCGGGGATTCGCGAGCGGGTGACTCGCTTCGGGCCGCAGCAAAGCCTGGTCGGGATCCTGACGACCAGCAAGGCGCCGCCGAGCGAGCTGCCATTCGTCGTGATCGTAAACGCCGGCATCGTGCACCGCGTCGGTCCCAATCGGCTGTACGTGGACATGGCGCGTTCGATTGCGGCGCTCGGCTATCCGGTCCTGCGATTCGATCTGGCCGGGCTCGGCGATTCCGAATCCGTCGGTGGTGGCGCGTCGCTGCTCGAATCCGCCATTCACGACGTGCAGCTGGCGATGGATCATCTCTCCGAAGAACGGAAGGCGTCACGCTTTCTGATCTTCGGCCTGTGTTCCGGTGCCAACTATGCGATCGCCACGGCGTTCGTCGATCCGCGCGTGATCGGCGTGATGCTCGTCGATCCGACGGTGTCGCGCACGACTCGCAGCCTGGTGGTGCACGTGGTCCGTCGATTGAAGCACATGTCGACCTTGCGTGAGCTGGTGCTCCTGCGGCATCCGATCTTCCACCGTGCATTCGGTCGCCGAGCGAGTGCCGCGCGGTCGGTGGCGAAGGCGGCCGAGGGACAGAGCGGGCAGCGGGCGATCGAGTTCGCATCACAGGCTGGCGCCGCCGCGGAACGCGAGGCCATCGAGGAGTTGATCGCACGCGGTGTGCAGATGATGCTCGTGTTCACGGGCGGCGTGAATCACATCTACAACTATCACGATCAGCTGTTCGATCTGTTGCCGGGTCTCGACTTCCGCCAGCAGCTTCGGTTGCAGTACATGCCGGACACGGATCATACGGTCAGCGATCAGCCGAGCCGCCAGCGATTGCTCACGTCAGTCGGCGCGTGGCTGCAGTCCACGACTTCCGCGGGGACGCTTGGCGCGGGGAGTCGTCTCGACACGGTGTCAGATGTCGGAACGGTGCACGCCAGCGGCACGGCGTGAGCGCTGGTATGCACGGCAGTCCGTTCCTGCGACTCGGCGTTCGCGCGGCCCCGCGGCGACGCCTGTTCTGCCTCCCGTTCGCGGGTGGGGGCGTGGCACCGTATCGCCTCTGGTTCAAGTCGCTGCCCGATGACATCGAGGTGCACGCCGCCCAGCTGCCCGGACGCGAGTCGCGCCTGAGTGAGATGCCGTTGTCCTCGATCATGGCGATGGTCGACATCGTGGTGCCGGCCATCGAGGCCGTATCGGACCTGCCGTATGCAATCTTCGGACACAGCATGGGTTCATTGATTGCGTACGAGACCACGATCGCGCTCGAACACCGCGGTGTCCGTCCTCCGTCGCGGTTGTTCGTCTCGGCGAGACGTGCACCGGATGAACCGGATACGTGGTCGCCGATCCACGCGCTCCCTGAACCCGCGTTTCTCGACGAATTGCAGATGCGGTATGGCGCAATTCCGGAGCCCGTCCTCGCTGAACCGGAATTGCTGGAGCTGCTACTGCCGGTCGTGCGCGCCGACATCCGCGCCGTCGAGACGTACTGGCCGTCGTCCGGGACGGCGACCAGGGTGCGGTGTCCCGTGAATGTGTACGGTGGCGACGCGGATACACATCCGCTGCCGGCCCAGTTGCCGGATTGGCAACGTGCCGCCGTCGATCCGGTGCGCGTGCGCGTGTTTCCCGGCGATCATTTCTACCTGAACACGCAACGTGAAGCGCTGACGGCCGACATCGCCGCGCAGTGGCAGGATGCTGCTGCGGCCGCAGAGCCCTGATGACCACGCGCGACGCGCTCGGCGATGCTGCGATGCCCATCGCACTCATCGGCATCGGGTGCCGCTTTCCCGGTGGCATCGTCGATCCTGCGAGCTTCTGGCAGCTGCTCGAGAACGGCGTGGACGCGATCTCCGATATCCCTGCCGATCGCTTCGACATCGAGCGCTTCTACGATCCGAAACCGGGCACGCGCGGCCGCGTGACGACGCGCTTCGGCGGCTTCGTGAAGCAGCCGCTGGAGGATTTCGACGCGGCGTTCTTCGGCATCTCGCGCTCGTATGCGGAACGACTCGATCCGCAGCAGCGCCTGTTGCTCGAAACGGCGTGGGAAGCGATGGAGGACGCCGGACTGGATATCGTCGGCATGCAGGGATCGCCCACGGGCATCTTCGTGGGGCAATGGGTCAGCGATTACGAACATCGATTGTTTGCCGACACCGGCGGCATCGATTTTCAGATGGCAATGGGCAGTGGCCGGTACGCGGCGGCTGGCCGACTGTCGTACGCGTTCGGATTCCGCGGCGCGAGTCTCTCGATCGATGCGGCCTGCTCGTCGGGGCTCGCATCGGTGCATCTCGCGATGCGCAGCCTGCGCAATGGTGACAGTGCGGTGGCACTGGCCGGCGGTGTGAACATGATCCTCGAGCCGCACATCCACCTGGCGTACTCGTACAGCAAGATGCTGGCACCGGACGGGCGCTGTCGGTTCGGCGACAATTCCGGCGCCGGATACGTTCGCTCGGAAGGCGCGGGGATGGTCGTGCTCAAGCCGCTCGCAGATGCGCTGGCGGATGGTGATCACATCTACGCGGTGCTGCGCGGCAGTGCGGTGAACAACGACGGCAACAGCAGCGGCGCAATGGGTCGTCCGAGCATGATCGGACAGGCGGAGCTGATCCGCAGCGCGTTGCGTGATGGAGGCGTGCGGGCGTCGCAGCTGCAGTATGTCGAGGCCCACGGTACCGGCACGCGTGCCGGCGATCCGGTGGAACTCGGCGCACTGGGCACTGTGCTCTCCGATGATCGCGCACCGGACGCGCCGAAGACCTGGGTCGGCTCGGTCAAGACGAACTTCGGTCACACCGAAGCAGCGGCAGGTGTCGCAGGCCTGATCAAGACGGTGCTGATGCTGGAACGCCGACAGATTGCGCCGAGCCTGCACTTCGCGACGCCGAATGTCGAGGTGCCGTGGAGCACGCTGCCGATCGCGATCCCGACGACGCTCCGGCCGTGGCCGACGCAGGACGGTCCGCGCTTCGCTGGCGTCAGTTCGTACGGCATCGGTGGCACGAACGCACACGTCGTTCTCGAATCGGCACCCGAGCCACAGCCTGCGCCGGTCATCGAGCGTGCGGATGGAGCGCCGCTGCTGCTGCCGTTGTCGGCCCGCAGCCGGCCGGCGCTGCGCGCGATGGCGGCGCGGTATTCGGAACGGCTTTCCGACGAGAAGTGTGATGCATCGGCGGTGTGTTTCAGCGCCGCGACGCGTCGCTCGGCGCTGCCGTATCGCGCCGCGTTCGTGGCATCCGATCACGCCGCGTTGCAGACACTCGTGCAGCAGTACGCGAGCGGCGCCGCGGCGACGGCTGACGGCGTCGTGCACGACCTGACGCGTCGCCGGGTGGCGTTCGTCGTACCAGGTCAGGGTGCGCAATGGGTTGGCATGGCACGGCGATTCTTCACCGCGAACGTGGTGTTTCACGATGCGCTCGTGGCCTGTGACACTGCCGCGCGACGCGTGGTGCCCTGGTCGATCGTCGAGCAGCTGTTTCTCGATGCCGATGCCGATGGCTACATCGGGGATCGCATCGATGTGATTCAACCGACGCTGGTGGCGGTGGCGATCGCGTACGCAGGCTGGCTGCGGTCGATCGGCATCGAGCCGGATGCGGTCGTCGGACACAGCCTGGGTGAGGTGGGTGCCGCCGCGATTGCAGGCGCACTCGACATCGAGACAGCGATGCGCGTCATCTGCCTGCGCAGCGCCCTGATGTCGCGCACGAGCGGACAGGGTGCCATGGCCGTGATCGACATGGCGCAGGCCGACCTCGAACAGCGCCTGACTGCGTCGGCGTCTGTGGTCACGGTGTCGGTGAGCAACAGTCCGCGATCGACCGTGGTGTCAGGTGCGCCCGCTGATGTGCACGACCTTCTCGCGCAGCTGGATCGCGACGGTGTGTATGCGCGCCTGGTGAAAGTGGACGTGGCCTCACATGGGCCGCAGATGGATCCGCTCGTGCCGGAACTCGTGGATGCGCTGCGGGACATTCGGCCGGTCGATAGTGCGGTGGCGATCTATTCGAGTGTCGCGGCAGCCCGCACACCGGGCTCGGCGTTCGATGCGCACTACTGGGGGCGGAACCTGCGCGAGCCGGTGCAGTTCGCGCACACCATCGACGCGATGATCGCGGATGGCATCTCGGCGTTCATCGAGCTCGGGCCGCATGCCGTGTTGTCGTACGCCATCGCGCAGACGGCGGATGCCGTCGGTCGCGATGTGATCACGGTGGCTTGCGGGGCGCGCGATATCGATGATCAGCTGACGGCGACCGGCGTCATCGCGGCGTTGTGGGCCAGTGGTGCGGCGATCGAATGGACTCGCGTCACCAGCGGTGGCACAGTGGTACCGCTGCCGCTCTATCCGTGGCAGCGCGAGCGTTTCTGGCACGACACATCGGCTGTCGCTGCGCGTGCCGTCGCGACGCCAAAGGCGACGTCGTATCCGTTTCTTGGTGCGAGAATCGATTCGGCGGCGGAAGGTGGCGGCACGGAGTGGGATGTGCGCTTCAGTACGGACGAGGCACCGTGGCTCGCGGATCACGTGGTGCGCGGCAGCGCGATCGTGCCGGCAGCGGCGCTGATCGATGTGATGGCGACTGCAGTTCGCGAGTCGCTCGGCGACGCGGGTGACGTCGAGTTGCGACACGTGCAAGTGTCCGAAGCCATTCCGTTGCGTTCGGACCCGGTCGTGTTACGGCTGGTGGTGACGCGTCCGTCAACGGAGACGGTGTCGCTGCAACTCCGCCTGAAGGACGATGCGGGCTGGCACGCCGTCGCGTCGGCACGGGGCGCACTCGTCGATGAAATCCGTTCGTCGCACGGTGCGGATGACGCGAGCGCGAGCGACCGCACAGATGGAAGCCTGCATTACACGCGCATGCGACGCCGGGAGCATTCGTACGGGCCGGCGTTTCAGGTGGTGAGTTCGATGGCGACCATCGCAGACTCGACAACGGCTCGGATGACGGCAGCACAGGCGGGCCAGCTGGCGCGACGTGTGACGCTGCTGGATGGAGCACTGCAATCGCTGCTGGCACTCGCGCCGCCGGTGTTTGCGTCACCGCATGAAACGATCGTGCCGGTGGGCGCAGATCGAATCGTGCTGCGCACCGGGACATGGCCCGGCACCGCCACGGCGACCGTGCGTGTCACGGCAACCTGCGAGAGCGGTCTTCTCGGCGGTGACCTGCAGATCCATGATGACACCGGCGCGGAACACCTCACGGTGTCCGGCGTGCAGATGCGGGTCGTGCGCAGCACTGCATCGGAGTCGCTGTCGACGCTGCGATATCGTGTCGCGTGGACACCCGTGCCGCTTGCGAACACACGCATACCGCGGGCGCAGTGGCTGGTGGTGCACGATGCCGGCGGCGCGGGTGCACACATCGCGTCACGGCTGCGTGACGCGGGACATGACGTGCGCGACTGGTTAGTACAGGAGCTGCGCGAGGCGCACGCACTGCCGCCCGGCACGCAGCATGTCGTGATCTGCACGCCGCTCGACGCTGCGGGCGATGTTCGCGCCAGCGCACTCGACGCCGCACTGATCAACGTCTACGATGCACCGCTCGCACTGATCCAGCTTGCCGCTGCCGCCGACAGCGTGCCGACGCGGGTGATAACCGTCACCGATGGTGCGGTCGCGGTGACGACGGACCGTGATGTGGTCGCGCCGCTGCAGCATGCGGCGTGGGGCCTGTCGCGCGTCGCGCGTCATGAGCACCCGTCGATCGGATGTGTGGTTGTCGATGCCGCATGGGACACGCTCGCAGACGCATTGCTCACCGGCCTGACCACCGCCGATGACGCAGAATTGGCGTGGCGAGACGGACAGTGGTGGGCCAGTCGCATCGAGCCTGTCAGTGTGGCGACGTTGCCGTCCGGCGCATCAGCTACGTCTTCGGCGTGTTACACCGCCGATATCGCGACGCCGGGCATGGTGGATTCCGTGGCTTGGCGAGAGTCCGCGCTGCCAGCGCTGGCACCTCACGAAGTGTTGATCGAGGTCGCTGCGAGCGGCCTCAATTTTCTGGACCTGCTGGTCGTGCTGAACGCGTATCCGGCAACGGAGGCAGGCAGCATCTCGGCAGCACCGGCGCTCGGGCTCGAGTGCGCGGGTTTCGTCACCCGCGTGGGCAGCGCAGTGCGATCCGTTTCGGCAGGTGATCGGGTGATGGCGGTCTGCGAAGGAAGTCTCGCCAGTCATGTCGTCGCGAAGGACGCGCTCGTGGTACGGATTCCCGATGGTGTTTCCCTCGAAGATGCGAGCAGCTTCCCGATCGCGTTCCTGACGGCGGCGCGCTCGCTCGAGGAAGTCGCACGCGTGGGGGCGGGTGAACGCGTCCTGATTCACTCGGCCGGCGGTGGCGTGGGCCTGGCCGCCCTGCAGATCGCGCGCAATCGCGGCGCCGAGATCTTCGCGACCGCGGGCACCGCCGACAAGCGTGCGATGCTGCGTCAGATGGGCGTGCAGCACGTCTTCGATTCGCGCGAACTGACGTGGGGTGACGCGGTGCTCGCCGCGACGAACGGTGCCGGCGTCGACGTGGTGCTGAACTCCCTCTCGGGCGCGGCGATCGAAATCGGCTTTCGCGTGCTGGCGCCGTACGGTCGGTTCGTCGAAATCGGGAAGCGCGACGTGTTCGGCGACACGCGCATCGGCCTCAGCGTGTTCCGAAAGCAGGTGACGGTGACGTCCGTCTATCTGCTCGAGCAGATGCGCATGGATGCGGCGCCACTCGGTGCACTGCTGCGCGACCTCGTGGCGCGCCTGGCTCATGGTGTGCTGACGCCGCTTCCGGTGACGCAGTTCACCGCCGACCAGGTGTCGGACGCCTGTCGTGCGATGGTACCCGGCACACATGTCGGAAAGCTGGTGGTCACACATCACACGCCGCCGAGCGTGGTGAGGCGTGTCGCGCACGGCGCGACGGTTCACGAGGATGCGACGTACCTGATCACCGGCGGACTCGGTGCACTTGGACAGCGCGCGGCGGCGTGGCTCGTGTCACGCGGTGCGCGTCATCTGTTGCTGATCGGACGCTCGTCACCGAGCGCCGAGGTCCAGCGCGTGATCGAGGCGTGGCGAGCTGACGGCATCACGGTCTCGACGCTCGCCATCGACATCGCCACCGATGACGGCATCTCGCAGGTGCGGACTGCGCTTGCGATGTCTCCGACGCTTCGTGGCGTGATACACGCAGCGGGTGTGCTCGACGACGGATTGATCGCAGCGCAGGACGCGGCGCGCATGCGCACTGTGGCGTCGGCGAAAGTCGGCGGTCTCCTGCAGCTGGCCACGTTGCCGGGCTTCGACGCAACCGATTTCGTCGTGGTGTACTCTTCGGTCGCGAGTGTGCTCGGCACGCGCGGACAGTCGAATTACGCGGCAGCGAATGCGGTGCTCGACGCATTTGTGCACACGCTGCGCGCGCGGGGTGTGCGTGCGACGAGTGTCAGTTTCGGTCCATTTGCGGGTGTGGGTCTGGCAACGGAAGGCCGTCGACTGGACATCCTCGCCGACAGCGGTCTCGGTGCGCTGCGACCGGTGTTTGCCGATGCGGCGCTCGATGCGCTGGCCGGTTCGACGAGTGTGCACGAGATCGTGGCGGTATTCGACCGCAGCGCGTGGATCGGTGTGTTCGACACGCCGACCGAGCGGCGCTTGTTGAACTTCGATGCCGAGCCGGTGGCGCCCGTGAACGCGCCGCGGAATGAAAATGGCTTCCGTGGTCGGCTGGCGGCGGCAGTCGGCGAACGTCAGCGCGCCGACATCGTGCTGCAGTTCGTGCAGCAGGAAGTGGCGACGGTTCTGCGTTCGACGCCTGAACGCATCGAACCCCGGAAGCCACTGCGGGCAATGGGTATCGACTCGCTCACGGCGCTCGACCTCCGGAATCGGCTCGAACAGGCGACGGGCCTCCGACTCGCCGGCACGCTGGTGTTCAACTATCCGAACGCCGCGGCGATCGCATCGCACATGCTGGAGCGGCTGACGGAAGCCGTGTCGCCTTCGTCGGTGCCAGCGGCACCGGCAGCAGCCGTGGCCTCGGGCGACGATGCGCTGGATGCGCTCGCACGCGAGATGGCCGGTCTCGATGAACACGAATTGCGGCAGCTGCTGGCGGAGCATGGCACGGGAGAAGGCGCGTGAGTGATCTCGCGCAGCGCCTGGCGCAGCTGTCACCTGAGCAGCGTGCGCGTCTCGCGGAGCGCATGGCGGCGTCGCGCGCGCCCGAACTGCCGGACACCGCCATTGCGATCATCGGCATGGCGTGTCGCCTGCCGGGCGGTGCGAATTCGCCTGAGTCGTTCTGGCAGAACCTGACGAACGGTGTCGATGCCGTGGCGGCCGTGCCACGCGACCGATGGGATGGTGACGCGTTCTTCGACGCGAATCCGGATGCGCCGGGCAAGATGACCACGCCGGAAGCGGCGTTCATCGAGGGCATCGCCGAGTTCGACGCCGCCTACTTCGGAATCGCGCCGGTGGAGGCGCGACAGATGGACCCGCAGCAGCGCCTGTTCCTCGAGGTCGCGATGGAGGCGCTCGAGAACGCGGGCCTCACGCGCGCTCAACTGGCAGGCAGCATGTGCGGCGTGTTCGTGGGTGTGATCTCGCACAGCAGTGAGTATTACGGCATGCAGGTTGCCGCGCTGGAGTCGATCGACACGTATGTCAGCACGGGCACGGCGCACAGCGTGATCGCGAATCGGCTGTCGTATTTTCTCGACCTGCGCGGACCGAGCATGGCCATCGATACGGCCTGCTCGTCGTCACTGGTTGCTCTGCATCAGGCCTGCCTGAGCCTTCGCGCCGGTGAGAGCACGGTGGCCATCGTCGGCGGCGTCAACGCACTGTTGCAGCCGGAATTCAGCGTCGCGTTGTCGAAGCTTGGCGTGTTGTCACCGTCCGGGCGCTGTCGCACGTTCGATGCGGCGGCCGGCGGCATGGTGCGCGGCGAAGGATGTGCGGCGGTGATCCTCAAGCGCGCTGCGGATGCGGTGCGTGATGGCGATCCGATTCTGGCGCTCGTGCGCGGCTCGGCCGTGAACCAGGACGGCGCAACCAACGGCCTCACCGCACCCAGCACCAATTCACAGGTGGCGGTGATCCGTTCGGCGCTGGCCACTGCGCACCTCGATGCGTCGCGGATCAGTTTTGTCGAAACACACGGCACCGGCACCACGCTCGGCGATCCGATCGAGGTCGAGGCGATCGCCGAGACGTACGGCGCGCCGCGCGCTGCAGGTGACGACGTCGTGCTGGGGGCGCTGAAGACGAACATCGGTCATCTCGAAGGTGCGGCCGGAATCGCGAGTGTGATCAAGACGGTCCTCTGTCTGCAGCATCGCCACATCCCGAGGAACCTGCACTTCACGACGCGCAATCCACTGGTGCGACTCGAGGGTACGTCGATCGCCCTGGCGAACGAGGCGCGTGAGTGGGCGACGCACGCCGCCACACGCGTCGGTGCGGTGAGTTCGTTCGGCTTCGGCGGCACCAACGCGCACGCGATTCTCGAGGAGGCACCGGCGTCGCTGCGCGCCCCTGTGGTCTCCACGCCATCGGCACTGCCGTTGGTGTTGTCGGCGCATTCGTCCGACGCGCTGCACGCGCAGGTCGAACGCTGGCGCACCGGACTGCGCGCCACGCTGAGTGAGCCTGCGCCGCGCGATCTGGCATTCACGACGGCCCTGCGCCGCACCGCTCTTCCGTGGCGCGTTGCGGTGGTCGGGCGCGACGCGAAGGAGTGGGCAGATCGCCTCGATGCATGGTCGCGCGCACTCGAGCGCGACACGTTGACGCCACTGGCGTCAGGTGAACGCCGGAAGGTCGCATTCGTATTCTGCGGTCAGGGGCCCCAATGGTTCGCGATGGGGCGCGACCTCGCCGATGCCGAGCCGTGCTTCCGCGCGGTGCTGCAGCAGGTGTCGACCGCAGTGCAGCGCGTGGCCGGGTGGAATCTGCTGGAGGAACTGCGGCGCGACGAGGTGACATCGCGAATCCATGAAACGGAGATCACGCAACCGGCGATGTTCGCGATCCAGATGGGGTTGGTCGCGCTTTGGCGGTCGTGGGGTGTCGATCCGGATTTCGTGATCGGGCACAGCATGGGCGAGATTGCCGCGGCGTGCACGGCCGGCGCGATCTCGATCGATGAAGGTGCGCGTATCGCCGTGTTCCGTGGCAAGGCAGTTAGCCAGGCAGAGGGGCTGGGCTCCATGATCGCGTTTCCGATATCGGCGAGCGTGGCGGCCGAGGCGATCGCCGGTCTCGAGGATCGCGTCGGCATCGCGGCGATCAACGCGCCGGAATCGGTGGTGCTGGCCGGTGACGACGCGTCGCTCGCGACCGTGACGGCGTCGCTGGCAGCGCGCGGCATCGAAGGACGCACACTCGAAGTGCGCTACGCATCGCACAGCCCGCAGATGGAGCCGTTGGTAGACTGGTTGCGCGATGCGCTCGGCACCGTGGAGCATGGTACGCCGATGCTGCCGATGTTCTCGAGCATCAGTCACGGACCCGCGACCGCCGCAATGTTCGACGCAGCACATTGGGGCGTCGGGCTTCGCCGTGCGGTGGATTTTTCCGGCGGCGTACAGGCAGCACTCGCGGCAGGATGTCAGGCATTCGTCGATATCGCGCCGCATCCGGTGATGGCCGGCTACGTGCGCGAGACGGCTGCCGCTGCGTCGTTGGATGTGGTGGCGGTGGCGTCGTTGCGACGCAACACGCGCGAACGAGACCAGATGCTGCAGTCCGCGGCCGAATTGTTCGAGAGTGGTGTGGACCTTCGGTGGGATGCACTACTCGGTGAGCGCGGGACGGTGGTATCGGTGCCGGCGTATCCGTGGCAACACCAGCGATTCTGGATTGCCGACAACACAGCGCGGCGCGCCGTCTCACCCATGGCGCACGTGCGTGAATTGCACACCTTGCAATGGCGCGCGATGCCACAGGGAGCGCCGTCCGGCGCCACACCAGTACGTGCGTGGATTGTGCTCGGTGGTGCGCCGGAACTCGCGAATGCGATCGCTGCACGACTCGGCCGCGGCGACGTCGCAGTGCAGGAGTTCGCCGCGGATGATGTCACGCAGGCGCTCGAGGCCGCAGGAGCTGCAGGCGGCGAGATTCTCGATCTGCGGGCCACGAACATCGCTCCGGACGCGACGATGCTGGATGGCGCGACCGCATCGGCGTCGGCGTTGCGCGAGCTGCTCGGCGCTGTGGCCCATCGCAATGCCGGTGCGCCACAGGCGGTACGCGTGTGGAGCGTGACGCGCGGCGCACAGGCCGTGCTTGCTGAACGCCCGGATGCGCGGCAGGCGGCCGTGTGGGGAATCGGACGCGTGGCGTCGGTCGAGATGGCGGAGGCGTGGGGTGGGCTGGTGGATCTCGACCCGGCCGCATCGTTTGCGCAGTGTGCCGATGATCTGTTGCACGTCGTGTCGGCGCACGAAGGCGAGGCCGAGAGTGTGTATCGAGGCGGCGTTCGGCACGTTCCGCGACTGGTGCCGATGGCCGTCACGAGACGTGCGCCGACGATTCGCGATGATGGCTATTACCTGATCACGGGTGGCCTTGGTGGTGTGGGATTGGTGGTCGCCGAATGGCTGGCGGGACTCGGTGCGCGGCGGATCGTGCTGGTGGGGCGCACGCCCTTGCCGCCTCGGTCGCAGTGGAACGACGCTCAGATGACTGCTGAACAGCAACGTCGCATCGTGGGCGTGCGTCGGATCGAGGCGCGTGGGGCGGACGTGGTCATCGACGCGCACGATGTCAGCGATGCGACTGCCTTCGCGCGCGGTGCTGCCGCGCGTCGCGACGCAGGCTGGGGCGTGGCGCGCGGCATCCTGCACTGCGCGACAGACGTGCAGTTCGGGCTGCTCGGCGATGCGGCACCGGATGACATCGCAGCGATGATGCGGGCCAAGCTCGGTGGCGCCGAGGCGCTGCTCTCGGCATTCGCTGCAGATGCTCCGGATTTTGTCGTGATGTTCTCGTCGCTCGCCGACATTCTCGGTGAGCGCGGCCAGGGATCGTACGCTGCCGCCAACGCTGCGCTCGATGCGTGGTCGATCGCTGCGCGCAGTGGTGGCGAGTCGGTGTCGGTGATCAACTGGGGGACGTGGGAGGCGACGGGCCTGGCCGCCACTGCGGGCGGTGTGCTGGTGACGGAGGAGCTGCAGCGGCGCGGCATCCTTGGCGTTTCGGCATCGACAGCGCTTGGCGCCCTCGAAGCCGTGATTGCGCAGGGGTTGTCGGGCGCGGTGGTGTTCAGGACGGGCGAACGCGGCGCGACGGTGACCGGTCGTGATCCATGGCGGGCCATCGAATCGCTGTGGAAGGCCGACGACGCGCAGGAGCAGACGAGCAGTCGGCCGCGTGACGAACTGCTCGCGATCACCGACTCACGTGAACGCCTGCGACAGCTGACGGGCTTCGTGCGAGATGTGGTGGCCGATACGCTCGGGATCACCGATTCGCGAATCGAGGCCGATCGTCCACTCGGCGTACTGGGTATGGACTCGCTGATGGCCATCCGCATCCGGCGGCGGTGTGAGCGGTTGTTCGACGTCACACTGCCGGCCACGACGCTGTTCAGCTATCCGACCGTCGGCGCACTGTCGTCATTCCTGTTCGACACGATGTCGCTTGCAGGTGATGCAGCGCCTGACCCGGTGGCACTGCCGTCACGCGTGGACGCGACGCCAGTCGCAGTGGCAAGTCTCTCCGATGATGACGCACTCGCAGCACTCCGCGCTCGCCGCACCTCTCGTCCGCGCTCCGCGTGACCACGGCCGGGTTGTCCGCGGTACAGCTCGCGCTGGCCGCACAGTCGGCGCGCGACGCGATGCGCGACGACGGCGACGCCAGCCTGCTCGCGTCCGAGCCGATCGCGATCATCGGCATGGCGTGTCGTTTTCCGGGTGGTGCGGACGATCCGGAGCAGCTCTGGACGCTGCTCGACAACGGCGTGAACGCCGTGACGCGCGTGCCGACGACGCGCTGGGACGCGTCGGTGATCACCGATGATCCGACGCACGACGGGAAGTTGTTGACGCCGTACGCCGGCCTGCTGCACGACATCGAAGGCTTCGACGCCGACTTCTTCGGCATCGCACCGCGTGAGGCCGTGCGCATGGACCCGCAGCAGCGCCTGCTGCTGGAAGTGACGTGGGACGCGTTGCGTGATGCGGGCTGCACGACGGAGTCGTTGCGTGGTTCGCCGACCGGAGTCTTCGCCGCGATCTACAGCGACGACTACGCTCGCAACCTGTACGGCGACTGGGATGCGATCGACGCCCACACCGCGTCCGGCAATTCGCACGGTGTATCGGCCGGACGGATTGCGTATCTGCTCGATCTGCGCGGGCCCGCGATCGCCGTCGACACGGCATGTTCGTCATCACTCGTGGCGGTGCACACCGCATGTCGATCACTGCGTACGGGTGAGACGTCGCTCGCGATCGTCGGCGCCGCGAGCCTGCTCATCGCGCCGGAGCAGACGGCGTCCCTGACGAAATGGGGCATGATGGCGCCCGATGGACGCACGAAGGCGTTCGATGCGGGGGCGGATGGCTGGGTGCGCAGCGAAGGCGCGGGAGCACTCGTGCTCAAGCGTCTCGCCGATGCGCTCGGCGACGGCGATCGCGTGCTGGCGGTGATTCGCGGCACCGCGGTGAATCAGGACGGACGTTCGGCTGCACTGACGGCGCCCAACGGGCTCGCGCAGCGCGCCGTGGTGCGCGACGCACTCGAGAATGCGCGCATACCGGCATCACGTGTGACGTTCGTCGAGGCACACGGCACCGGCACGTCAGTCGGTGATCCGATCGAACTCGAGGCGCTGATCGCGGAGATCGGTGGTGCGCCGGGTGCACCGTGTCATGTCGGCACGGTGAAGGCGAACCTCGGACATCTGGAAGCGGCGGCAGGCGTGGCCGGCATGATCAAGGTCGTGCAGTCCCTGCGACATGAACGCATTCCGCCTCACATCAACTTCAGCACGCTCAATCCGCTCGTGTCGCTCGACGGCACCCGATTGCGGATCGCGAGCGGCGGAGCGGACTGGCCGCAGACGCGCGAGCCGCGCGTGGCGGGCGTGAGTTCGTTCGGCTTCGGCGGTACCAACGCGCATGTGGTGGTCGAGGAAGCGCCGCGCATTCCTGCGACCGGTGCGCCGGACGACGGCCCGTGGCTCGTCACGGTATCCGCGCACGATCCGGTGGCGCTGCGCGAGATGGCGGACGATGTGAGTCGGGTCGCGCGGACGCATGGATTGCGTGATGTGGCATGGACGCTCGCCACGCACGATGCGCTGCGGTATCGCGTTGCGGTCGTCGCGGAATCGGCCGAGTCGCTGGGTGCCTCGATGCGTGACGCGATCGGCACCGATCCCGTGCCGGTTGGTGGTGAGCGCGAAGTGGGGTTCGTGTTCTCGGGCCACGGAAGTCAGTGGGCCGGAATGGGACGCGAATCGATGGCGCATGATGAGGTGTTCGCCCGGTCGATGGAGCGGAGTGACGCGATCGTCCGCGCGTACGCCGGATGGTCGCCGCTCGACGTGCTTCGCAATGATTCACTCGTCTCCCGCCTCGACGATACGGATGTCTTCCAGCCGGTGCTCGTCGCCGTGCAGCTGGCGCAGGCGGCCAGCTGGATCGCCAGCGGACGGCGGCCGGTGGCCGTGCTCGGACACAGCGTCGGTGAACTCGCGGCGGCCTGTGTCGCCGGTGCGCTGACGGCAACACAGGCGCTCGAGATCGCGGTGGATCGTGGTCGGTTGATGCAGGAGACGGCAGGTGATGGTGCGATGCTCGCGGCGCAGGGCGACGAGTCGATCATTCGACGCATCGCAGCGTCCACCGAGGGTATCGTAGTCTCAGGCGAAAATGCGCCGGGCATGCTCACGCTTTCCGGTGCGGTGGAAACAATTGGGCGGTGCCGCAACGCGCTCGAGCACGCCGGGGTGGTCTGTCATCAGGTGCGCGTGGCGCGCGCGTTTCATTCGCCAGCGATGCTCACGGCAGCAACACAGCTCGCCGAACGCTGGGCGACGCTCGAAAGCCGCGTACCGTCGATCCCCTTCTACTCGTCAGTGACGGGCGCTCGAGTCGTCGGGACTGCACTCGATGCGCAGTATTGGGAACTGAACGCGCGGGAGCCGGTGCGCTTTGGTGCGGCGAGTGCGGCATTGCTGGCAGCGCACGAGTGTGCCCTGATCGAGATCGCCCCCCACCCGGTGCTCGTCGCGCCGCTGCGCGCCACACTTGGTGCGCGCGTCGCGCTACAGCCCGTGGTGCCGACATGGCGCCGCAATCAGGGTGAACTCGCTACGACACGTGCGTCGCAAGGCGTACTGTGGTGCGCCGGCGTTGCCACGGACCGCGAGCGGCTCTTCAGCGTGCCGGGTGAGCGCATCTCGCTGCCGCCGTATCGCTGGCAGCGGCGGCGCGCGTGGGCGGGTGCGCCACTGCCGCTCGGTCGCATGGCGCAGGGTGATCGATCACATGAGTCGATGCCGGGTCGGCTCACCGAAGTACCCGCGCTGCAGACGATGGTCTTCGAAAGCATCGTGCGGGCCGATGATGAGATCGTGCGCGAACATCGCGTGTCGGACCGCGCCGTCGTGCCGGGCGCAATGCTGCTGCTGGCCGCGCTGTCTGCCGCGGAGCGCAGCCGCCATCTGCTGCCGGCAGCCGGTGACGACGCACTATCGCTGCACGACGTGATGCTCGATCGGGCACTGTCGATCGATGACGGCCAGGCGCGCACGGTGCAGGTCACGGTTCGCATCGATTCGGACGGCACGCTCGTATTCACCATCACGTCACGCGCCGAGGGCGCGCATGCCGGCTCGAGTTGGGAGCGGCATGCCGCAGGGCGCATCGCTCACGTCGCGCCACAGCCGTTCACCGTGGACGTCTCGGCGGCGCAGGCACGCTGCACACAGACCGTCGACACCGCGACCATCTACGACGCGCTCGAACGGGGTGGCATCGCCCTTGGCCCGTCCTTTCGATTGCTGCGCGCACTGCATGAGGCGAACGGGGAGGCAGTGAGCGAGCTGACTGCGGCCGACGTCGCACAGCCGACTCTTGCGCAGACCGCTGCACGACTCGACGCCGCGTTGCACGGGCTCGGACAGCTGGCGATGAGCGGCGACGACGCGATGTGGCTTCCGGTGAGTTACGAATCGGTGAGCTTCACCGCGCCGCAGCGCATCGCGAGCAGCGTCCTCGTGATGCGTACCGGCGATGCGAACGCCGACACTCGCGTGGCCGACGCGCAGCTGTTCGACGATTCCGGCATCATGATCGGCGCGGTTCTCGGTGTGCGCGTGCAGCGCACGAGTCGGCAGGCGCTTGCACGCGGTGCGTCGGCCGTCGATGGTGGCGACGTGTACACGATGCACTGGGACGCCGGCGGCGCCGTGACGAACGCGCCAAGGATGTCCGGTGAACGCTGGCTCGTGCTCGAAGATGCGCAGGGTAACGACACGCCGATCGCCGACGCCATTGAGGCGGCCGGCGGCAGCGCGATCCGCATCGCTCCGCTCCGTGACGCATCCACGATGTCGGATGCCGAATTCGATGCGGCACTGCATGCGATGTTCTCGAGGGACGGGATCTCGTCCAGTGCAGGCTTCGATGGTGTCGTATTCGGCTGGGGCCTGGGAGGAGCACCAGATGTCGTGCCGCTCACCGGCAGCGCACTGGTGCTGCTGCGCGCGCTCGTGACGCACGGCGTGGCGCCAAGGCATGGCGTCCTGCTCCTGACCTGCGGTGCCGTGCAGGTCGGCGGCGACGCGGCCCTCGGCAGCGTTGCCTCGGCCGCACTCTGGGGCCTGCGCCATACGGCGGCCGCAGAGCATCCGGAGCTGTCACTTCGCAGCGTCGACCTTACGCACTTCAGCAGCATCGCGGACAACGTCGCGATGGTCTTGCAGGAGTGCCATGCCGATGCGATCGAGCCGCGTGTCGCGCGGCGCGGCGCGGAGCGTTTCGTCGCACGACTCGATCACCTGCCGCAACCGACGATTCCAGGCGAGCACGAAACGCTCGCAATTCTGCCGCCGTCCGACGCGTTGCTCGAGTCGCTCGCGCCGGTCGTGGTTCCGCGCCGTGCTCCCGCCCCGGGCATGGTCGAAATCGCCGTCCGTGCGGCTGGGCTCAACTTCCGTGACGTGCTTGGCGCGCTTGGCATGGTCACATTGCCGATCAACGCGCTCGGCGGCGAATGCGCTGGCGTCGTGCGTGCTGTGGGCGAGGGCGTGCAGGGCGTCTCCGTCGGTGATCGCGTGGTGGCGTTCGTGCTCGGCGCGCTGAGGACACACGTGCACGTCGAGGCGGATCTCGTTGCACCGATGCCGGAGTGGATGACATTCGAGCACGCGAGCGCTCTGCCGGTCGCCTATCTGACGGCATACCACGCGCTGGTGCGTGTGGCGAATGTGCAGCCCGGTGAACGCGTACTGGTGCATGCCGCAGCAGGTGGTGTCGGAATCGCGGCCGTGTGTGTCGCGCACTGGCGCGGAGCACACGTCGTCGGCACGGCCGGATCTGGGGAAAAGCGTGCATTCCTGCGCTCGCTCGGCGTCGGGGACGTCTTCGATTCGCGCGCAGTCACCTTCCGCGATGCGCTTCGCGCACCGGATGGCCGCGGCTCGATCGACGTCGTGCTGAATTCACTGAGCGAGGAGTTCATCCCGGCATCACTCGACGCGCTGGCACCAGGTGGACGCTTCGTCGAAATCGGCAAGCGGGGAATCTGGAGCGCGGAGGATGTGGCGGCGCGACGTGGCGACGTCGCCTACTCGGTCTTTGATTTGTCAACGCTCGCTCCGGATGCGGCCGCCGGACTCGGTGCGATGCTGCGCGAGATCATGCAACTCGTACGCACGGCGGCATTGCCACCTTTGCCAACCGTGACATTTCCGTTCGACGCGTGTGCATCGGCGTTCCGTTTCATGGCGCAGGCGCGGCATACCGGCAAGATCGCGATCGTCATGCCGGCGTCGTCCGACGTGCTGCGCACCGACGGCACCTATTTCGTGACCGGGGCATTCGGCGCGCTCGGGCGCGGCGTCATTGCTCGTCTCGCGGCCGACGGCGTGCGATCATTCGCGCTGCTCGCGCGCCGCGCTCCAGACGACGATGGTGCCGCCTGGCTCGATTCGCTGACGTCACGTGGCGTGACGTGCACGATGTTCAGCGTCGATGTCGGTGATCGCGATTCGCTTGCGGCCGCGCTGGCGGAGGTGCGGCGCGACATGCTGCCGTTGCGCGGTGTCGTGCACACCGCCGGCGTGAATGACGACGGCGCACTCGTGTCGCAGAACGTCGAGCGATTGCGCGGTGTCATGCGCGGCAAGGTGGACGGCGCCATGCACCTCGATGCCCTGACGCGCGATGATGCACTCGACACCTTCCTCCTCTTCTCGTCCGCGTCGGGAGTGATCGGTTGGCCAGGACAGGCCTCGTACGCGGCCGCCAATGCAGCACTCGATCAGGTGGCGGCATTGCGTCGTGCATCCGGTCGCAGGGCCGTCAGTCTGCAGTGGGGTACATGGGACGGTGGCGGGATGGCGACGCGCGTCGCGGCCCGCGCGCGCCGCTTCGACGCGACGGGCATCATGGCGTTCACGCCCGCCGAGGCGCTCGATCTCATGATGACGCATCGAACGTCCGTGCATGATCGCATGATGCTGATCCGCGCCGATTGGCGCGCGTTCGTCGCCGCGCGGCCGGCCGATGCGCGACTCTACACCCGGCTTCCAACGGCGTCGGTGGCGCCGATCGCGCCGCATGTGACCGATACCCGTGCGCGAGTCGCATCGCTTCTCGATAGGGTGGCAGCGTTGCCGGACTCGCTGCGTCCCGACGCGGTGCGAGATGCCGTCATGACGTTCGCCGCACGGATGCTCGGTCTTCCGTCCGGCGCGCGCCTCGATGCGACACGCCCGCTGCGTGATCTCGGTCTCGATTCCCTGATGGCCGTCGAACTGCAGACGGCGATCGGCGCCGCCGTGGAACGCACGCTGCCCGCGACGCTGCTGTTCGAGCACCCGACCGTCGATGCACTGTCGGCGTATGTGCTCGCCCTGCTGCAGCCGTCGACCGTCACTGCTCGTACCGCCGCGGCACCGCGCGCGGACAGCGAACCCACCGTGACGGTCGATAGCGACGTCGCGGCCATGAGCGATGACGATGCGGAAGCGATGCTGCTCGCGGAACTCGCCGTCTCGCGTACGGCGCCGCCGCGCCAGCCGCGGTCGTGACGATGGAATCGCTCTCACCCGTCAAGCAGGCACTGCTCGAAATTCGCGAGCTGCGCGCGCAACTCGCCCAACGAGATGCCGAGCGCCACGAGCCGATCGCGATCGTGGGGATGGCAGTGCGTGCGCCTGGTGACGTTGCAGATCCGGCGGCATTCTGGGAGTTGTTGCGTAACGGCCGTGACGCGATCACCGAAGCGCCGGCGGATCGGTGGGACAATGCGACGTTGTTCGACGCGGACCCTGATGCTCCGGGCAAGGTCGCGACGAAGTTCGGCGGCTTCCTGCGGGATGTCGACCAGTTCGATGCGCCATTCTTCGGACTCTCGCGCCGGGAAGCGGAGTCGATGGATCCGCAGCACCGGTTGCTGCTGGAGGTGACGTGGGGAGCACTCGAACACGCCGGAATCGCGCCCGATCATCTGATGGGCTCGGACGCCGGGTTCTTCCTCGGCATCTCGAACAGCGACTACTGGCGCGCGTTGTACGCTGATGCCGACGCGATCGATGTGTACGCCGGCACCGGCGGTGCACTGTCGGTGGCGGCAGGGCGACTGGCGTATTTCCTTGGCGCGCACGGGCCGACGCTGTGCGTGGATACCGCATGTTCGTCGTCGCTCGTGTCGTTGCACCTCGCCTGTCAGAGCCTGCGGCTGGGCGAGACGTCACTGGCTGTGGCCGGTGGTGTGAGCCTCATCCTGTCGCCGGAAGGCACGATCAACTTCAGCAAGGCGCGCATGCTGGCGCCCGATGGACGCTGCAAGTCGTTCGATGCGTTGGCGGATGGATACGTGCGCAGCGACGGCTGTGCGATGCTGGTGCTGAAGACGCTGTCCACTGCGCGCGCGGATGGTGATCGCGTGCTGGCGGTGATCCGCGGCAGTGCGCTCAATCAGGATGGGCGGAGCAATGGCATCACGGCGCCGAATGGTGTCGCGCAGGAAGCGGTGATGCGTCGCGCCTTGTCCGATGCGGGGGTCGACCCGCACGCGGTGCACTACGTCGAGGCGCACGGAACCGGCACGTCACTCGGTGATCCGATCGAGCTGCGCGCGCTGGGTGCCGTGTATGGTGACGGCCGTGACGCGGCCGACCCGCTGGTCGTGGGCACCGTGAAGACCAATCTCGGGCATCTCGAGGCTGCGGCCGGCGTGATGGGTGTGGTGAAGGCAGTCCTCGCGTTGCAGCATGAATGGATTCCCGCGCACCTGCACGCGCCGAACCCGACATCGCTCATCGACTGGTCTGCACAGCACCTTCGTCTGCCTGCCGCCGATGGCGAAGCATGGCCACGTGGCAACCAACCTCGTACGGTGGCGGTGAGCTCGTTCGGATTCAGCGGCACGAACGCGCACATCATCCTGGCCGAAGGCGATGCGACGGCGGCCGAGGACGAGCGACCGGCGCGCCCCGTACATCTCATCCCGCTCTCGGCGCGTACGCCGGATGCGCTGCGTGCCGTGGCAGCGTCATATGCCTCGCTGCTCGACGGGCCGCACGCTCCACTGCTGACGGATGTGGCATACAGCGCCGCAACCACGCGCGCGCAGCTGCGATGGGCACGCCATGTCGTCGTCGCGCGCGATGCGACCGAAGCACAGCGCTCACTGCGACACGTGTCCGATGGCATCACGCGCATTCTGCAGCCCGGCACCGACACGAAACCGCGCGTGGCGTTCCTATTCACCGGATATGGCGCGCAGTTCCCGGGAATGGGACGCGACCTGTATGACACCTCACCGGTCTTCCGCGAGGTCATCGACGCCTGCTCCACGACGATCGAGCGTGAATTTTCACTGTCGCTGACGGAGATTCTCTGGGGCGTGCGTGCGACGGACCTGCTCGCCGATACGCTCTATGGTCAGGCGGCGACGATCGCCATCGAACTCGCCAACGCTGCGCTCTGGCGCAACTGGGGCGTCGAACCGTCGATCATCGCCGGCCACTCGCTCGGTGAATTTGCGGCGGCCGCGTTTGCAGGTGTCATCACGGCGGACGACGCACTGCGACTCGTGATCGCACGCGCGCGCCTCGTCAGCGGTATCGCCGCTGATTCCGGTTCGATGACGGTCGTCTCGGCATCGCGCAGTCTCGTCGAATCACACGTCGGTGCGTTTGCCTCAGGAGGAATTGAACTTGCGGCAGAGAATGGGCCGGCACAGGTCGTCCTGACGGGACCCGTCGACGCACTCCGCCGTGCCGAAGCCACACTCGCGACGCACGGCATCGAGTTTCGCCGACTCGTTGGTGTGCGGCATGCGTTCCACTCCGCGCAGCTCGATCCCGTACTGAATGAATTCTCGACTATCGCCGACGCAATCGTCATGCAGCCGCCGCGCACGGCGTGGGTGTCGGGCCTGACTGGTGCGCTGGTGCCTGCCGGACAGTCACCAGCCCGGGGCTACTGGGCAGCGCAGACGCGATCGACTGTGCAGTTCCACGATGTTGCACGCGAGCTGCTGCGCCTCGGTGCGACGGCGTTCATCGAAGTGGGGCCGCATCCGGTGCTGACCTCACAGGTCGCCGACGTGGCAGCGAGCACCTCCACGGAGGACACGTCGCTGCTGATGCTGCCGTCGATGCGTCGCGGCGGCGCGCAGTGGAACGAGCTTGCGGAGTCTGTCGCACAACTCTTTGCCGCCGGCGGCGACATCGATTGGACGGCCTTCGCGTCGCCGTATGCGGGGGCTCGGATTCCGCTGCCAACCTACCCGTTCGAGCACAAGCGGTACTGGATTCCGGGACGCGCCACGACCGCGTCGCGCCCTGCGCCGTCGGCCGCAAGCCAGCGATGGACCGCGACCCTTCGCAGCGCACGTGCGCAGGCCGAACAGGCGCCGATCGGTGTCGATGTGACGGGGTACGCCGCACATTGGGAGCTGCTCGAGCGCCACTCGACCGCGTTGATCGTCGATACGCTGCGCGCGTGCGGATTGTTCACGACACCGCGCGAACGTGCGACGTCAGGCGACGCCGCGCAGCGCGGCGGAATCGTCGAGTCGCAGCAGCGGTTGCTTGCGCGCTGGTTGCAGCGGCTTGTCGCGATGGGCTTGCTCCGTCTCGACGGCGATGTGTATGTCAGCGAGACTGCACTTCCGGCGCTCGATCCGCGCGACACGATGGCGGAGATCGAGCAGCGTCTCGCCGGCGATCGTCCACTGCTGGACTACGTGCGAAACTGTTCGGAACTGCTCACGCAGGTCATGACGGGCCAGGCGACTTCACTCGAGACGCTGTTTCCGGGCGGCACGTTCGCCGTTGCGGAAGCGCTCTATACCACGTCGTCCAGCGCGCAGTACATCAACGCACTCGCAGCCGCGTCGATCGTCGCGTGTGCCGAGTTTCCCACGGATTCACGTCCGGCGCGCGTGCTCGAGGTCGGGAGTGGTACCGGTGGCACGTCGGCAGCACTCATATCGCGTCTTGCGGGCAGTGGCATCGAGTACTGGTTCACGGATCTGTCGGATGCATTTCTCAGCCGTGCGCACGAACGATTCGGCGGGCAGGTGCGCTTGCGTACCGCCGTCTTCGACGCCGATCGCACCGGTGCCGAGCAGGGACTGACGCGCGGATCATTCGACGTCGTCACGGCGGCGAATGCGCTGCACGCGGCGAAGAACATCACGACCGCGATTGCCAACGTGCGCGATCTGCTGGCGCCGGGCGGGTATCTGTTGCTGGTCGAGACGGTCGCGCATCACGCGTGGTTCGACATCAGCACCGGACTGATCGAAGGCTGGCAGCACTTCGAGGACGCCTTGCGTACCGACGTGCCGTTGCTTGCCGCGTCGGTCTGGCGTGACGCACTTCTCGCTGCCGGCTTCGAGGAGGTCGTGTCATTGCCGGAGGAAGGAACAGTGGCGGCGGAAATGGGTCAGCGTGTCATCCTCGCACGCGTGCCGTACGGCGTGCAGCCGCGCATCGCGGCGCACGACGACGATGCGGCAACGAATGCTGCAATCGCGCCCCAGTCGGCCCCGAACGTTGCCACGTCCATCGTGCGCCGGGGCGAACTGGAGGCGATTGCACCGTCCGAACGTGTGCCGCACCTGCGCACGATCGTGGGTGATGCGGTGTCGACCCTGCTGCGTCGTGGGAGTGATGAACCGATTGCCATCACCTCGCGCCTGATGGAAGAAGGCATCGACTCGCTGATGGCCGTGCAGCTGCGCGGCGTGCTGTCGCGCTCACTGCTCCTGGAACCACCACTGCCGGCCACACTGATCTTCGAGTTCCCGACCATCGACGCGATCGCGCAGCACCTGCACGCGCGATTGTTCAGCGCACCCGTGCCAGTACTGACCGCAAGGGCGGTCGCGCCAGCGCCCGCGGAGCGCGAGACGCTGAACGAGGGTGAGGTGCGCACCCTCAGCGACGCCGACATCGCCGCGCTGCTCGAACAGCGGTACGGAACCGCTGGCACCGGGCAGGACGATTGAGTCGGAGCAGCGTACGATGAGTGCCGAACTCTCGCCGCTTCAGCGCGCCTTTCTCGCGCTCGAGGAGACGCGCAGTCGATTGTCGGCCGTCGAGTACCGGCAGCGCGAGCCGATCGCGATCGTCGGCATGGGCTGTCGCTTTCCCGGCAGCGCGTCGAGCCCTCGTGGATACTGGCAGCTGCTGGACGACGCACGCTCCGCGATCACCACTGTGCCCGCCACACGGTGGGACCACGCACCATTCTTCGACGCGACATCCTCGCGTGTCGGCACGACGTACGCCGAGCATGCCGGGTTCCTCGAATCTGCGATCGACGAGTTCGATGCGGCCTTCTTCGGCATCTCACCACGCGAAGCCGGAGGCATGGATCCACAGCAGCGCCTGTTGCTCGAGGTCGCGTGGGAAGCACTCGAGAATGCGGGCATCGCTCCCGATCGCCTCGCGGGCAGCGCGACGGGTGTGTTCGTCGGAATACCATCGGCTGACTATCAACAGTTGCAGCTGCGCGGTGGGTCACTTGACGACATCGATGCGCACTACGCGTCGGGAATCGCACACAGCATCGCCTCGGGTCGCCTCTCGTACCTCCTTGGCCTGAACGGACCGAGCCTGTCGCTCGACACGGCCTGTTCCTCCTCGCTGGTCGCGGTGCACCTCGCCTGCCAGAACCTGCGTGCGGGAGACTGTGATCTCGCGCTCGCGGCGGGCGTGAACCTGATCCTGACGCCGGAGTCGTTCATCGCGTTCGGCCGCACGCAGATGCTGTCATCGGACGGACGCTGCAAACCGTTCGACGCCTCTGCCGATGGTTTCGTGCGTGGTGAAGGCTGCGGTGTCGTCGTGCTCAAGCGGCTCAGTGACGCGCGTGCCGATGGAGATCGCGTGCTGGCCGTGATTCGGGGCTCGGCCGTCAACCAGGACGGCGCATCGGCGAGTCTCACCGCGCCGAGTGGGCCGGCGCAGGAAGCCGTGATCCGTCGCGCACTCGCGCAGAGTGGTCTCACTGGCGCGGATGTTCATGTCGTGGAAGCGCATGGCACCGGCACACCACTTGGTGATCCAATCGAGCTGCGCGCGCTCGGCGCCGTGTACGGTGGCGCACACGCTGCGAACGCGCCCCTGGTCGTCGGATCGGTGAAGGCGAACGTCGGGCATCTCGAAGGTGCGGCTGGAGTGGCGTCGCTGATCAAGGCCGTGCTGATGCTCGAGACCGCGCGTGTGCCGTCGCAGCTGTACATCGAACAGCCGACGCCGCATGTGGATTGGAAGACGTTGCATCTTCGGCTCCCCATGCCGGGTGGTGAAGCCTGGCCGGCGCATGGCACGCGTCGCGCTGCCGTCAGCTCGTTCGGATTCAGCGGCACGAACGCGCATCTGATCGTGGAGCAGGCGGCGGACGTCGTTCCGGCGCGCAACGATCGTCCGGTGCGACCGCTGCACATCGTGCCGATCGCCGGAAAGTCGGCGCACGCAGTGCGTGAGCTCGCGGCGGGCTACGCGGCGTACATCGATGCCGACACTCCGCTCGAGAACCTCGCACATACCGCCGCGATGGGTCGTGCGCAGCTGCTTGGCGCTCGGGCCGCGGTGGTGACTGGCGACGCAGCCTCAGCGCGCGAGATGCTGCGCGCCATTGCATCCGGGGCACAGATCACGGAACACGCAGTCGGGGCGTCGGTGCGCGCGGCGTTCCTGTTCACCGGTCAGGGCTCGCAGTATCCGGACATGGGGCGCGAGTTGTACGACACTGCGCCACCGTTCACCGCGTCGATCGATGCGTCGTCGGCCGTCCTTGCCGCGGAATGGAATGGTGTGCAGCTGGGCGATGTGCTGTACGGTCCTGACAGCGCTCGACTGCTCGCGGATGCACGATACGTGCAGCCGGCCATCGTTGCCGTGGAGCTCGCACTGGCGTCACTCTGGCACACGTGGGGTGTCGAGCCGACGCTGGTTGCCGGTCATTCGCTTGGCGAGTACGCGGCAGCCGCCTTCGCCGGTGTGATGTCGACCGCCGATGCGCTGCGTCTCGTGGCCGCGCGCGGACGGCTGATGGCGGAATTGCCGCTCGTCGATGCTGCGATGACGAGTGTTCCTGCCGGTGTCGCCGCCGCGTCGGGAGCACTCGGCGATGTGTTGCGCGGTGAGGTCGAGCTGGCTGCCGATAACGGCCCGTCGCAGTGCGTACTGACGGGCAGGTCCGAGGCGATCGGGCGCGCGGAAGCATCGCTGCGTGAACGACTCGGTGTCGAGTGCAAGCGACTCGTCGCCACGACCAACGCGTTCCACTCCCGCGAGGTCGAGCCGATGCTCGACGCGTTCGAACGCATCGCTGCCACGATCACGTATACCGCACCGCGCATTCCTGTGAGCTGGAACCTGGGTCGTGCGGCACTGGAGCCGCATCGGACACCGACGGCCGCATACTGGCGTCGTCAGACCCGTGAGACCGTGCAGTTCGGCGACGTGATCGCGGCACTCCGTGAACGTCGCGTGACGCACGCCATCGAGATCGGACCGCACCCGGTGCTCACCGGGATGGTTGCCGCCGCAGACGATTCGACGTTGCCGAGCGGCATCGCATCGCTGCGGAGAGGCCGCGGGGCGTGGGAGACGCTCGCCAACGGCGTCGCACAATGGTGGACGTCAGGTGGACGCGTGGATTGGGTGGCGTTCGATGCGCCGTACGCTCTCTCACGTACCGATCTTCCGACGTATCCGTTCGAGCGTGAGAAACACTGGCTGACGTTCGCCCGCGTCGGCGCGCGTCCGAATCGAGACGCCGGTGGTCATCCGTTGGTGGGCACACGTGTGTCATCACCAGCGATGACGGGCATCGTGTTCGAGCGCGAAGTGGCGGCCCCGATGCTGCCGCTGCTCGATCAGCATCGCGTTTTCGGCAACGCGATTCTCCCGGGAGCCGCGTGGCTGGACGCCTGTGCCGTGGCCGGTGGCGCCGCATACGCGGGCACGGACTGGGCGGTGTGCGGCCTCACGCTGCACGCACCCTTGCATGTGCGTGACGATCGGCCGCGTGTCGTGCAGATCGTCCTCTCTCGAGCCGGAGACGCGATCCCGCAGGTGGCGGCGTACAGTCGGGATGCTGCAGATGCGGCGGGTGCGTGGCTGCTGCATGCGGAGGCGACACTCGAACCGCGGCGAGCGGCGCCGGTGCCAGCGCCGCTCGCCTGGCCCACGGATGGTGATGAAACGCGGGACCAGCTCTACGCACGGTTCGCGCGCATCGGATTGACCCTCGGTTCGCAGTTCCAGCTGATGCGGCACACATCGCAGTCCGGCCAAACTGCTCTCGCGACCGTGACGTCGTCGGGCGCCGCGGCGTGGCCTGACGGCATCGTGAATCCGGTGTTGATCGACGCCTGCATACAGGCCATTGCGCTCGTGGCGCCGCACGCCCCTGATGGTCACGACGCGTTGTACATGCCCTTCGCGATCGAACGCTTCGAGTGGTTCGGCACGCCGGGCGACGCGTTCGTGTGCGCGGTCTCGCGCCGTGAAGGCGCCGCGTCGGGTGAAACGATCGTTGCCGATGTGGTGGCAGCGGACGTTGGCGGGCGTACGATCGGTGTGTTGCGCGGTGTGACGCTCAAGCGTGCAACGCCTGAGACGCTGCGCCTCGTCACCGGTCGCTCGGTGCGTGATGATCTGTACGAGATGACCTGGGAAGCGCAGGATCAGGCTGCACCGGGGCATCAGGCGTCGTTGTCGCTCATCACGCAGCGTGTCGTGGAACGGGCACCCGATCACGCGGCCGCCGAGTCCCTGGTCCGGTATTCTGCAGATGGACCGGCGATGGATCGACTCGCCGCGCTGTACGTCTGGCGCGCGCTGGAGCAGTTGGGTGCCGATCTGTCGCTCCACGACACGCTGGTACCCGAGACGCTTCGTCGTGAACTGGGTGTACTGGCGTCGCACGCGCAGCTGTTCACGCGACTGCTCGACATCCTCGTGGATGATGGTGTGCTGCGGCGAGAGGGTGCGGATCGTGTGGTGGCCGAGCCACTCGATTCCGGTGGTATTGCAGATGCCATCCAGGCGCTGCGCGGTGGGGAGACGCCGTTCGGTGGCGAGCTCGATCTGCTCGTGCGGTGTGGTGAAGCGCTCGCGCCCGCGCTCACGGGGACCATCGACGCATTGACCCTGCTGTTTCCGGACGGCTCGCTCGATCAGGTGCATCGCATCTATCGCGATTCACCATTCCCGCGCACCTACAACGCGCTCGTCAGGGATGCTGTTGCGACGCTGATGGCCGGACGCATCGGGGCGCAGCCGCTGCGTGTGCTGGAAGTCGGTGGGGGCACCGGCGGCACGACGGCCGCGATTCTCGACGCGATTCCCGACGGGGCGTCGGAGTATCTCTTCACCGATACGTCACCACTTTTCCTGACGCGGGCGCGTGATCGATTCTCGACGCGCAATGGCATGTCGTATCGCGTGTTCGATCTCGAGCAGGATGCGACCAGCCAGGGCTTCACGCCGGGCAGTTTCGATCTCATCATCGCGGCCAACGTCATTCATGCGACGCGTGATGTGGCGACGACGCTCGGCATGCTGCGAACGCTGCTGGCGCCCGACGGCGTGTTGCTGATGCTCGAACTGTCCCGGCCGTCGCGCTGGATCGACCTGTCGTTCGGATTCACGACCGGTTGGTGGGCCTTCGACGACGCGTTCCGGACCGACTATCCGTTGCTGCCAGCGGCCGAGTGGCAACGTGTGTTGATGTCGGTGGGTTTTGGCGAGACGGCGATCGCGCTCGGGACGAACGGTGCGGGTGATGGGCTCGAGGAACAGTTCGTGATGCTCGCGCGCACGCCTGCGGTGCCGGTTGCGCCGTCCGACGGTCTCTGGATCGTGGTCGCACCGCCGGGCGGTGGGGGCTCGTCGCTGGCCAATGCGTTCGAGGCTCGCGGTGAGCGCGTGGCGCGTGTCAGCCCTACGGCGATCGGTGATGCACTACGCGCAGAGCTGTCGGCAGCATTCAGCGCAGTGCGCGGGCCGATTCTCGGCGTCGTGAACTGTCTCGAACTGGACACCGCGTCGCGCGCCGGTGACGAATTGCACATGGCCGCGCTGGCGACGGCATCGGCCGTGCGTGCGCTCGCTGTCGCGCAGGCGATGCTGACGATGTCGCACGACACGGTTCGCAATGCCATGCCGCGACTCTGGTGCATCACGCGCAGCAGCGTGCGAGTCTCCGCCGCCGATGCGGCACCACTGATGAATGCCTCGCCGGTGTGGGGCATCGTGCGTACGCTGCAGCTCGAACATCCGGAGCTCGCCGCGAGCTGCCTCGATCTTCCGGCAACGGCAAGTGCGGCGGACATCGACGCAGTGGTCTCGGAGGTGCGTGCCGGAGCGCCGGAGCAGCAGACTGCCCTGCGCGACGCACAGCGTCTCGTCGCGCGTGTCAAGCACGTATCGCGCGCAGCACCTGCGTTCCCGACCTCATACGTCGTCGCACCACGCACGCGCGGTACCATCGACGCGCTCGCAATCGACCCGCGTGACATTCCGGCACCCGGCGCGGGCGAGGTCGTGATTCGCGTGGCAGCGACGGGCCTCAACTTCAAGGACGTGCTGAACGTGCTCGGCACATACCCGGGAGACGCCGGTGCGATCGGCGGTGAGTGCGCCGGCGTTGTGGTGGCCGCAGGTGCCGATGTGCGGTCGCTGGCCGTCGGTGATCGCGTCGTTGGACTCGCGTCGGGAGCCATGAGTTCTCACGTGTGCACACCTGAATCGCTGGTCGTGCCGCTTCCCGACGGTATGTCATTCGATACTGCCTCGTCGCTGCCCATCGCGTACCTGACCGCGCACCATACGCTCATCGAGCTCGGTCGGCTGCAGCGGGGTGAGCGGATACTCATTCACGCCGGTGCCGGCGGTGTCGGTCTGGCCGCTATCCGGATCGCACAGCGTGTCGGCGCGGAAATCTTCGCAACGGCCGGTTCCGATTCGAAGCGCGGTTTTCTTCGCGGCCTCGGTGTGTCACACGTCTTCGACTCGCGCAGCGCGGCATTTTCAAACGAGATTCTCGCGCTGACGAATGGCGAGGGTGTGCACGTCACGCTGAATTCGCTCTCGGACGACTTCGTCGAACGTTCGCTGGCAGTGACGGCGCGTGGCGGACGTTTCCTCGAGATCGGCAAGCGCGGGATCTGGACCGCCGAGCAGGTGGCTGCCCTCGGCAGGCAGCTCGAGTATCACATCGTGGACTGGACCGGCATCGCACGGACGTCGCCGGAACGCGTCGGTCGCGATCTCCGAGCGCTGCTCGACGACATCGCGCGCGGTGAGCTCGCCGCGTTGCCGACGACCGTGTTTCCGCTTTCGCGTGTGCACGACGCGTTTCGCTACATGGCGCAGGGAAGGCACACCGGCAAGATCGTGATCTCCCACCGCGAAGCGCTCGACGCCGAGGGGGCGAACGCGGTGGAGGTCAAGCCCGGTGTTGCCTACGTCATCACGGGTGGAACGTCCGGACTCGGCCTGCGCACGGCCGAGTGGCTGGTGGATCGCGGCGCGACGCACCTCATGCTCTGCTCACGTTCCGGCGCAGGCGATGCGCTCGATGACGTGCGCGCGTCACTCGAGGCACGTGGTGTCCGTGTCGATGTCGCCGCCGTCGACGTGGCGGATGTCGATGCGCTCGACGCGCTGCTTTCGCGCGTGCGTAACGCCGCGCCGATTCACGGCGTGATCCACTCGGCCGGCCTGCTCGATGATGGCGCGGTGTTGCAGCTCGATGAAGCACGTGTTGCGCGCGTGTTCGCCGCCAAGGTATCGGGCTCGTGGAATCTCCACCGCCTCACACTCGACGACCGGCTCGACTTCTTCGTGTGTTTTGCATCCGTCGCCGGCTTCTTCGGTTCGCCCGGTCAGGCGAATCACGCGGCGGCCAACACCTTCATCGATGCCCTCGCACACCATCGGCGTGCTGAAGGTCGGCCTGCCGTCAGTATCGACTGGGGTGCGTGGGAGGAAATCGGCGCGGCGGTACGCCACGGTGCACTCGCACGCGCGGCGAACATCGGCGTGCGATCGATCACCGTCGATGCCGGTCTCGCGATGCTCGATGAAATTTTCAGTGGCGCTCCCGCGCAGCTCGCCGCGGTGCCGGTGGACTGGCCGGCGTTCCGCGCGGCCCGTGGTACGCAACACCTCACCGTGTTCGATCGCGTGGCGCAGCTGACCGCCGCGAGCGCCGCTCCAGTCGCGCGCGCTTCCGGTGCAGTCACGACGCAAGGCACCGACGTCCCGAATCTCGTCGTCGACCTCACCGCCGCGGTCGCCGCCCGCCGCCCTGCGCTGCTGCGCAGCTTCCTCAAGGCACGCGTGTCACGCACGCTGGGACTCGGCGCGTCTTCCGTGCTCGACGACCGACAGCCGCTGCGTGATGCGGGCCTCGACTCGCTGCTGGCGATCGAATTGCGTAACGTGATCGGGACTGCCATCGGCCGCACCCTGCCCGCAACGCTCCTCTTCGACTATCCCACGATCGATGACCTGGCGACACACCTGATCACCATCCTGTTCCCGGACTCGATCGCGCCGACTGTCGCCGCTGAGTCTGCGATGCCGGGTGCGACGCCGGGAACGCTCGTGGATGACCTGACCTCGATGTCCGATGATGATGTCGATCGCCTGTTCGCGGAACGGATGAAGGGCAAATGAGCACCGACTTCCTGCAGCGCCTCACTGAACTCTCGCCGAAGCGACTGGCGCTTCTTGCGCTCGAGCTGAAGGAGCGACTCGACGCCAGCGAAGCGCGCTCGCGTGAGCCGATCGCCGTGGTCGGACTCGGCGTCCGGTTCCCCGGCGCCGATTCGCCGGACGCATTCGCGCAGCTGCTCGACGATGCGGTGGACGCCATCAGCGAAGTGCCGCGTGATCGTTGGGACATCGACGCGTACTTCGATGTCGATCCCGACGCGCCCGGCAAGATGAACACGCGATACGGCGGATTCATCAGCGGCATCGACCAGTTCGACCCGGCGCACTTCGGTATCTCGCCGCGCGAGGCGGCCGGGATGGATCCGCAACAACGCCTGTTTCTCGAAGTCGCATGGGAAGCGCTCGAACATGCCGGCATTGCGCCGGACTCGTTGTTCGGCTCGCAGACGGGCGTCTTCCTTGGCATCGCGACGCTCGACTACGCGTCGCTGATGATGCAGGTCGATGCATCCGAACTCGACCTGTATTCGTCGTCGGGTGGGTCTCACGCCGTTGCGGCGGGCCGCCTGTCGTACATCCTCGGGCTGCACGGTCCGGCCGTCGCCGTGGATACCGCCTGTTCATCGTCGCTGGTGGCCGCGCATCTCGCGGTGCAGAGCCTGCGCAACGGTGAGTGCGAAGCGGCGTTGGTCGGCGGTGTGAACGTTTTGTGCGCGCCGGAAACCACGCTGATGCTGTCCCGTGCGCGCATGATGGCACCCGACGGTCGCTGCAAGACGTTCGATGCCGGTGCCGATGGCTTCGTGCGCGGTGAAGGTTGCGGTGTACTCGTGCTCAAGCGACTTGCGACGGCGCTGGCGGATGGCGATCGCGTTCTCGCCGTCATCCGCGGCTCGGCCGTCAATCAGGACGGTCGCAGCAGCGGTCTCACGGCACCGAATGGTCCATCACAGGAAGCGGTGATCCGCGCCGCGCTGGCGAACGCCGCAGTGACCGCAGCCGACATCGACTACGTCGAAGCGCACGGTACCGGCACGTCACTCGGTGATCCGATCGAGCTGCGCGCATTGGGCGCGGTGTATGGCGTCGGACGCAGCACGGCCGACTCGCTCATCGCGTCGTCGGTGAAGACGAACTTCGGACATCTCGAAGCCGCGGCCGGCGTCGCGGGCCTCGCGAAGACGATCCTCGCATTGCAGCGCGAACGCATTCCTGCACACCTGCATGCCCTGTCGCCGACGCCGCATGTGGATTGGTCCTCGCTCGGTGTGCGACTGCCGGCGGCCGGTGGTGAAGCGTGGGTGCGCACCGATCGTCCACGAATGGCTGGCGTCAGCTCATTCGGCTTCAGTGGCACGAACGCACACATCGTACTCGAGGAAGCGCCTGCCGCAGCCCTCGTCGCAGGGTCGCCGGAGCCACGCGCGTGTTACATCCTGCCGATCGCGGCGCGCACCGGTGTGGCGGTGCGTGAGATCGCAGCTCGCTACACAGCACATCTCGCTGGCGACCCGCGCGCCTCATGGCCCGACGTGTGTGACGTCGGCGGATCTGGTCGCTCACAGCTCGTCGGTGCGCGTGCTGCGATCCTCGCGCCGACAGCGGATGACGCGCGCGAGCTCCTGAATCGCCTGGCGCACGGCGAAGGACCTCTCGCGAGTGAGACCATCGGCACCGCGTCGGTGATTGCCACCGACACGATGTCGTCCCAGTCTGCAGACGTCGCGTTCGTGTTCACCGGTCAGGGCGGCGCCGATGTCGGCATGGGTCGTACGCTGTTCGACACGGCGCCGGTGTTCAACGTTGCGATGACACGACTCGACGGAGTGCTACGTGAGATCATCGGCGTCTCGCTGATCGAGGTGCTATACGGCGCGACGCCGCACGACTTCACGCGCCCTGAAGTCAGCGCGACCGCACACGTCGCGTTTCAGATCGCGCTTGCCGAGTTGTGGCGCAGCTGGGGCGTGGAACCGGCGTCCGTGGCCGGGCACTCGCTCGGCGAATACGCCGCGGCCGTGACGGCCGGCGTGATGTCGGAGCGTGATGCGCTGCGCCTGGTCGCGGCACGCGGGCGCCTTGTCGGCGCGTTGCCGCCCGACCAGGGTGCGATGGCCATCGTCGATGCGAATCAGGCCAGAATCGAATCCGTCGTGGGCTCGCCAATCGGTTCACCGTCACCGCTCGAAATTGCGGCCGTGAACGCACCGGAGCAGGTCGTGCTCTCCGGATCGACTGCGCACATCGAGCAGGCGGAAGCGGTACTCGGTGCAGCAGGCATCCGCGTGCGACGGCTGGCACTCGTCGCACATGCGTATCACTCGGCGCAACTCGATGTGATGCTCGATGACTACCGAGCCGTCTGTGACACGCCGCAGCTCAGTGCACCGAGCATCGAGTGGGTGTCCTGCCTGACCGGCGACGTGCAGTCGAATTCCGTGGCCGTCTCAGCGCAATACTGGATCGACCAGATGCGGCAGCCGGTGCAATGGCGTCGCGTCGTCGAAACGCTCGCAGCCCGTGGCGTGCGTGTGCTGATCGAGATCGGGCCAAGTGCCGTGCTGTCGGGATTGTCGCGCGCGTCATTGCTCGAAACCGGCGTCGTCGATGCGGTGTCGGTGCCGTCGCTACGCACCGGCATCGATCCGTGGATCACGCTCACCGATTCGCTCGGTCGCGGGTGGGCGCGCGGCATGACGGTGCGCTGGAAGCGATTCGTGCAGGGCAGCGGCGCTCGTCCGGCGTTGCCGACCTATCCTTTCCAGCATCAACGGTACTGGCTTTCAAACAGCGCAACGCCACGCCGTACGCGAACTGCAGCGGCTCGCGACAATGGCCTGCTCGGCGCTCGACTGCCAGGGCCGGTGGCCACGTTCCCGGTCCCGATCGGCCCGGATGCCCCCGCGACGTTGCGCGAACACATCGTGCGTGGTCGTCCGCTGTTTGCCGGCTCCGCGTTCGTCGATGTGGCACTGCTCGCTGCGAGTCAGGTACTCGGCCAGGCTCCAGTCGTGTTGCACGACATCCGCTTCATCGCGCCGCTCGAAGTCGGTCGCGATGATCACGACGCCTGCATCACGGTCGAGCTTCGTGACGATGGTGACGCCAGCATCACGCTGTTCAGCCATGCGCGTGACGATGACGCCGCGTGGACGCGGCACATGCGCGCGCGTACCAGCGTAGCCCCAGCCGAATCGTCCGCCATCACGAACATCAGCGAGCTGCAACAGAGTCTCGCCGAGCACCTCGACGAGAACGCAGTCTATGCGGCATTCCAGAGTCGGAACATCACGATCGGTGACTCGGTGCGGTCGGTGCACGAGCTGTGGCGATCGGACGGTGCCGCGCTGTCGCGACTCGTCGTGCCGACTGGTGTGAGCGCAGTTGAACGACGCGCGTCGTTGCTGGATGGCGCGCTGCAGACGCTTGGTGTCGCGGCGCCCAACTTCCATGAGCGTCACGGCTCCTCACAGGTGCGCGTGCTCGCTCGCATCGGCACGGCGTACGTGCACGATGATCTTGCGACCGCCGCATGGTGTCACGCCACCATGACGCCGAGCGACGACGCGGCGGCATGGAGCGGCGCAGTCCGTGTTTTCGACGAGACGGGTGCGGTGCTGGCCGCGTTCATGGACCTCTCGCTCGTCGTGGCGGCCGCCACCGATGACGTGACCTCCGATGCCCTCACGTACGATCTGACGTGGGAGGAGGCCCCGCTCGGCCTGGAGAGTGCATTGCCGGCGCCGGATCTCCTGGCAGCGCACGTATCGGGCAGCCTCGATCTGCTCGGAGCGGAACATGGCTTCGCCGAATACGATGAGCTGATTCCCGTTCTCGAGGCGACGGCAGCGGCGTATGCCTCGGCCGCGTTGGAGGCACTCGATCTTGCGGACGCGGGCGCACAGCCATCGGCTGCGGCGTTGATGTCGGTGACGCCGCAGCATCATCGACTCGTCACGCGTTTGCTGTCGATCGCTGCACCCGACGATGTGCAGCGGATGCCGGATGCCGCGACGCGTGCTCGCCTGCGGACGATGGGCGGCGGTGAGATGGCGATTCTCGAGCGCTGCGGCGAACGACTCGCCGACGTGCTGCGTGGCGCCGAAGATCCGCTTCAACTCCTTTTCCCCGGCGGCTCGTTCGCAGCGCTCGATGGGCTGTATCGCGACTCACCGTTCGCGCGCACGTACAACGGCGCTCTGCGCGAGGCGCTGCGCGCGGAAGTGTCGGCGCGCGGGTCTTCGCCGCTGCGTGTTCTGGAAATCGGCGCTGGTACGGGCGGTACCACGGCCTACACCCTCGATGTCGTGCCCGCGGGTTCACGCTATGTGTTCAGCGACATCTCGCCGCTCTTCCTCGAGCGTGCGCGGGACCGGTTCGGCGCGCACTCTGGCCTCGAAGTGCGCTTGCTCGACATCGAGAATGATCCGGTCGGACAGGGATTCGCCTCGCACGAATTCGACGTAATCATCGCGTCGAACGTCCTGCACGCGACGGTCGATCTGCAGCAGACGCTCGCACATGTGCGCCAGCTTGCAGCGCCTGGTGCGCTGCTGCTGCTGCTCGAAGGCACGACGCCGTTGCGCTGGGTGGACCTGACCTTCGGTCTCACCGATGGCTGGTGGCGCTTCACCGATCATGACGTCAGACCGTCGCATCCACTGGTGAGTGGCACACGATGGCTCGAGTTGCTGCGTGCTGCGGGCTTCGGTGATGCCGCCGTCGCGCCGTCGGCACCGGTGCATGGAACGGCGGCCGCGATGCAGTCGGTCTTCGTCGCCCGCGCGCCGATTGCCGCACGCGCGCCTGTCGCGCCGACGCTCATCTTCGCCGATTCACATGGTGTGGCGCAGTCACTGGGCCAGGCACTCGAATCGCGACAGGCAGCGGTGCGCCTCGTCGCAGCCGCCGATGCTACGCCGGAATCTGCGCGACATGACATCGCGGCCTTCCGCGCGCGTCATGCCGGAGCGGTGTCGATCGTGTATCTCTCCGCACTCGACGTCACGCCTGGTGTGGCCGAGTCGGCTGCAACCGTGCGCGAGAACATCGTGCTCACCGAGACACTGCCGCTCGCGATCCTTCGTGCCGTCGCGGAAGATGGTGCCGAGGCACGAGTGTGGATCGCGACGAGCGGCGCTCAACGGGTCGGTGAGTCAGATCCGGTGACTTCGCCGGAACAGGCCCCGCTCTGGGGGTGGCTCCGCGGTTTCTCACTCGAATTCCCGCACAGCGCAGGTGCCCTGATCGATCTCGATCCGGCGATGTCTGCATCGGCAGCGGCCGACGCACTCGTCGGCGAGGTGACTCATACGCAGAGCGAAGACCAGGTCGCGTTCCGTCGTGGTCTGCGCCTGGCGGCGCGACTCACGCCACGGCCGGCAGCCGCAGCCATGCCGTTCACGCTGCGGGACGATGGTGCCTATCTCGTGACCGGTGGCACAGGCGGCCTCGGACTTCGCGTCGCCGAATGGCTGGCCGCACACGGCGCTGGTGAGATCGTGCTCGTGTCGCGCAGCGGCGTCGATCCGAATCCCACCGATGCCCGGCACGCCATACTCGGCGGCATCAGCGAACGCGGCACCACGGTGCATGTGGTCCGCGCCGATGTGTCGGACGAGGAGCAGATGCGCGCGATCCTCGCTCGGTTCGGCACGCAGTGGGCGCCGTTGCGCGGCGTCGTCCACGCGGCCGTGCAGATGTCGAGTGCGCCGATCAGGGAGTTGTCCGCAACTGCGCTGGAAAGCATGCGGGCGGGCAAGGTGGATGCGTCACGTGTGCTCCATCGCATCACCGCAGACACCCCGCTCGACTTCTTCGTCCTGTTCTCGTCGACGACGTCCCTCCTCGGTGTGCACGGCCTCGCGCATTACGCGGCGGCGAACCAGTATCTCGACGCGCTTGCGTCGCACCGTCGCGCGCAGGGCCGCACGGCGCTGACGGTGGCGTGGGGCACCTGGGACCTGATGCGTGTCGCATCGGCAGATGCGCAGGCGACGATTGCGCGCGGCGGTCTGCGTCAACTCGCGTCGGACACGGCGCTCGACCTGCTCGGACGTCTCATCAGCGCTGGTGACACGTTCGCGGCTGTCGCCGATGTGGACTGGAGCACGCTGGTGCCGCTCTATGAATCACGACGCGCGCGTCCGCTGATCCACGCCCTCGCCGCGCGACGTACTGTCCGTATCGACCATCGCGCAGCATCGGCGGCACACGGTGCAGCGCCGAGTGCGATGCTTCCGATCCGCGCAGCCCGTCCCGAGGCGCGACTGCAACTGCTGCAGCAGATGGTTCGGCGCGAGGTGGCGACGGTGCTCGGCTACGCCAACGATGACGGCATTCCGCTCGATTTCGGCTTCTTCGAACTGGGTCTCGATTCACTGATGTCGGTGGAATTGAAGCGCCGGCTCGAGGCGGCGGTGGAGAAGTCGCTGCCGTCGACGCTGACGTTCAACTACCCGAATGTGGCATCGCTTGCCGGGTTCCTGCTGACCGAGCTGTTCCCGTCAGTGCCAGTGGCGCCGCCCACCGTCACGGCATCAGCCGACGTTGCCGACCTGCGCACCGCGGACGTGTTGTCGGATGACGAAGTCGAGGCGCAACTCCTGGCGAGGTTGGACGCGATGCGGTGAGATGGCCGGAGTCGAGAATTGACGAGCGACGCTGTACGGAATAGGCTTCCTTACACTAGCTGATACTCATTCTCATCTACTGGTCATGTTGAGATCCATTCTATTCTGGCTGCACCTCTCGGCCGGCGTGATTGCAGGCGCGCTCATCCTCGTGATGTCGGTCACGGGCGTTCTGCTCACGTACGAAAAGCAGATGATGCATTGGGCGGATTTGCGACAGGTAGAGGCCGTCAACGCGCCAGTATCGAAACATTTACCGGCAGACTCGCTCGTGCGGCTCGCCGAACTCGCCAATCCGACAGCGCACGCGACTTCCATCGCGTTCCGGCACGATCCCTCGGAACCCGCGTTGGTGTCCTTCGGTCGGGGAGGCATGCTGTATCTGCATCCCGCCAGCGGAAAGGTGCTCGGACGTGGGGACACTGCCACACGCGCCTTCTTCAGCGGGGCGACCGCATGGCATCGCTGGCTCGCAGGAGAAGGTCCGAATCGCACCCGTGGCAAGGCCGTCAATGACGCAGCGAACCTGCTGTTTCTCGTGCTCGTCCTGTCCGGCATGGTGCTCTGGCTTCCGCGAACCTGGACGTGGGTGCGTGTCCGCGCGGTGCTCTGGTTTCGCACCGGACTCTCGCCAAAGGCTCGCGACTTCAACTGGCACAACGTGCTCGGCATCTGGAGTGCGCTACCGCTGATCGCGATCGTCGCCTCGGGGGCCGTGATCGGATATCCGTGGGCCGGCGATCTCGTCTATCGCGTGGTCGGCGAATCGCCGCCGCCGCGGACGCCCCCCGGTCCGCCGCCAGGCGAGCGTGCGACCATCGCCAAGACCGCGGCGCCGGTCGCTGGCTCGCTTTCGGGCATGATCAGCGCCGCACTTCCACTGATGCCCGACTGGAAAGTCGTAACGGCGCAGATCCCGGCTGCAGGCGCCACGACAGCCTCCGTCACGCTCGACCGTGGCAACGGCGGCCAGCCGCAACTCCGCGCGACCGTGCAGTTCGCCGTCGCGACCGGTGCGATCGCGAAGTATCAGCCATTCGACAGTCTCTCCACCGGTCGTCAGGCGCGCAGCGTGCTGCGGTTCGCACACACGGGCGAGGTACTCGGTACCACCGGTCAGACGGTTGCCGGTCTCGCCTCGCTCGCCTCGGTGATTCTCGTCATCACCGGCATCAGCCTCGCTCTCCGTCGTGCCGCACGTGCGTATGACCGGCGTCGGGCACCCGCGTCAGCTCCCGCTCTCGACCCGTCGACCGTCTGAGCAGTGCAGCCAGGTGCGCAGCGAGTCCGTCACGCCGCGCACCGTGGAGTCGGATTTCAGTACGCCATTGTGTGAGGCTCGCGCGTCCCGCAGCACCACCGGCGCAGGTGTCAAGCCGGCGATGAACGCGTCGCTCTCGTTCCGGCCGATCAGCGCGTCACGCCCCGCCACCACGACGAGCGCGCGCCCACGCACATGCACCGCATCGTCGATCGGGTTGAACGCGAAACTCGTCGTGTCGAACAGGCGCGGCCCGATCGCACCCGCCTTCGAGCGCACGAGCGACGAGATGCGCGTGAACGGCGAGATGTAGACCGTGGCCGCCGGGCTGTTGTCGCGCGCGAGCCGCGCTGCCAGCGCGGTGCCCATCGAATGTCCGATCACGACGATCGGTGACAGCGTATCGCCGAGTCGTGCACGCAGACTCGTATACGACAGTGCGGCGTCGGCGAACACGCCGCTGGTGCTCGGAACACCGGATGTGCCGCCGTAGCCGCGATAGTCCGGCACCAGCACCGAAAATCCTGCCGCCTGCAACGCCCGGCCGAGCGGCATCATCTCGGCACGATTGCGGCCCTTGCCATGCAGGAGGAGCACACCCCCACACGGTGTCGCACGCTCGGCGGCCGCGCCCCACCATGCCAGCACACCACCGGCGGAGTCCCGCCGCGAAATGGTATCGAGTCGCGCAGTCGCCCAGCCCCAATCCTCAGGCGTCGCACGCGCCGATCGCATCGGCTTCGGTCGGAAGCCGATCGACTCGGTCAGCTGACCGCGCAGCGCGCAGCCGGACAGCGACGCCAGCGCAACACCGCCGACGATCAGCCCTCGGAACACCTCCTTCAGGATCATTCGTGCTCAGCCCGCAGATGTCGGCGGTGACGCCACGGATACCGACGCCGTCGGCGGCTGCACCTCACGCGTCGCGAACCAGAGCACCACCGCGCCAACCGTGATCGCCACGTCAGCCACGTTGAAGATCCAGAATCGTGTGCTGCCGAAACCGACATCGATGAAATCCACCACGCCCCGATCCCAGCGCAGACGGTCCACGAGATTGCCGAGTGCTCCAGCGGCGACCAGTGCGATCCCGGTGAAGAGCGCGGGTTCGTCGCGGCGCGTGCGGAAGAGCCACACGGCAGCACCGAGCAGCAGGGCGATCGCGAAGCCCGCCAGGATCCATCGTGACCAGGCACCGGCGGACAGTCCCATCGCGGCGCGCACGTTGTACGCGAGCGTGAAACGCACCACATCACCGAAGACATCATGCGGCACGTACGGCGGCGACAGCTGCTCCACGGCGACACGCTTGCTCGCGCAATCGCTCAGGAAGACACCGGCGAAGATCGGCAGGAACACACGTGCCTTGCGCGCCGGGAGTTGCATGCGAAAAAACCGGGATGAGTGATCGAGCCGTTCAGAACGCCTGCAAGAAACGAAATACACTGCGTCGGCTGCAAGGGTTCGCGACCGAACTGCGTTGACCGCAGGATTCGGGAGGCGCGCTTGACCGTCCTGCCGCAGGATAGGGGCAATCCCACACCAGCGAGCCAGGCAATGTCCGTCATCGACCCTGCAATCCTGTATTTCGGAACACCCGTCGCGCTCATCAGCACGCGCAATGCCGACGGTTCCGCCAACCTCGCGCCGATGTCGTCTGCGTGGTGGCTGGGACGCAGCTGCCTGCTCGGTTTCGGTGCACGATCACACACACCGGCCAATCTGCGGCGGACACACGAATGTGTGATCAACCTGCCATCGGTGGAGCAGGTCGACGCGGTCGATCGCCTTGCCAGAACGACCGGCTCGGATCCGGTTCCGCCGCACAAGCTGGCGATGGGATACCGGCATCACCGAGACAAGTTCGGCGTCGCAGGACTGACTCCGCTCGACGCGGACATCGTCGCAGCGCTGCGCGTTGCGGAATGTCCCGTACAACTGGAGGCCGTGCTGGAGGCCGAGCATCCGCTGGCGGCGCATGATCCCCTGCGTGCCGGTCACCTGGTGGCATTCGAGATGCGCGTCGTTCGCGTCCATGTGCACGACGCCATCCGCGTGGCTGGCAGCACCGATCGCATCGATCCCGATCTCTGGCGACCGTTGATCATGAGCTTCACGCAGTTCTACGGTCTCGGCGGACGCGTGCAGCATTCGACGCTCTCCGAAATTCCGGAATCGGCGTACAGACCGAGACCCACAACGCGTCCCCTGGCGACAAGTTGACCGTAGGCGCGCAAGCGCTTCGATTCAGTCGAAGCGGCGGCCGTCCCGCCGCACCGCCCGCTCCCGCACCCGGTCGCACGCCATGATTCTTCGCCGCAGCGCCGCACTCGTCGTCGTGTTCGCGCAAGCGCTGATCGCGCAAACGGTCACCCGCGCGGCGTTCACCGCGAACGACGCGCTCGATATCACCACTGCGCAGATCGCCGACCTTTCGGCCGATGGCCGATGGCTGCTCGTCACGACGGCGACTCGGCGCGACGGTCTCGGCGTCGACTATCGCCGCGACACTGACCCGACGTATCTGCGCGTCAATCCAGCGCGACTGAGTGTGATCGATACACGCGACGGGTCGCAGCGTGACGTGTTTCCGGCGAAGATCACCGTGCGCTCGGCCGCGCTCTCGCCCGATGCGAGCAGGGTCGGCGCCCTGGTGGTGCGCAATGATCGCGTTGAGACGGTGATCTGGGATCGCGCGACCGGACGCGCACGCACGCTGCCGGTGCCGGCGGGCATGTACGTCGCCGAGTCGAGTGATCTCAAGTGGAGCGGCGACGGCTCGCGTGTGCTGGTCTCGATGCACACCGACGCGTGGAAGCGCGAGGCGACTGCGGAATTCGCACGCATGACGCGCGGCCCCGTCTTCGTGCAGGATGGCGGTGATCCGTTCCTGGCGTGGGACAGGATGCGCCGCGACGGCAATGTGCGTGCGGTCCACAGCCTCGACGCGACGACGGGCAAGGCCACCGAGTTGCTGCCGATGGCCATGTACCAGTCGTATCAGCTGTCCGAGGATGATTCGCTGATCACGTGGGCGTCGGACAACACGAAGAAGACCGACTACGACGTGATCTTCGGCAGTGACAGCCGGTTGATGGCGCGCCGAGTGAATGGCGGCGCGCCGATGGAACTGATGGCGAGCATCAAGGGGCAGGTGCCGATCTGGGCCCGCGACGGACGGCGCTTTGCCTACGCGAAGGATGGTCGCGTGTTCGTACGCACGATCGGCGACTCCACACCACGGCAGATCGCCGGTCCGGATTCCGCCGCAGCGGCGCGCGCCGCCAGCGACACGTCGCCCGCCGCGCGTGCCGCACGTGCACTGACGCGGTATACGGTCGTGCGCTGGTCACCGACGGCCGATGCACTGCTGCTCTCGAATCCGCACGGGCTATGGCTCGCGCCGCTCGACCGCGCCGCAATGACACTCGTGGTGGCGACGAACGATACGGTGAATACCACGCCGCGCGTGGCACCGGTCGCATGGAGCGAGGATGGTCGATACATCTACCTCACGTCGGCATCACGCACGACGTGGGAGCGCGGTGTGACGCGATTCGACCGGACCACCGGACAGCTCACAGCACTCGTCCGCGATGCACGCCTCTACAGCAACGTGCGCCTGTCGAGGAACGGTGCCGTGATGGTCTATGCGTCGTCTGACGGCAACCGGCCGCAGGACCTGTACGTCGCCGATGGTGCGATGGGTGGCGCGCGTCGGCTCACGACGCTGAACCCGGCGCTCGCGTCGAAGGCGCTCGCGAGCACACGCCTCGTCAACTACCACGATGCCGATGGCAAGACCCGCTACGGCGTGGTGTACTTGCCGGACGGTTTCTCCACTGCGAAGAAGTATCCCACGCTGTTCAGTGTCTATGAGGATTTCTTCGACGACACCTTCGATGCGTCACTCAACGTGCTGTCGTCGCAAGGCTACGTGGTCGTCAAGCCGTCGGTCGGCTTCGAGACGGGGTACCCCGGTGAAGCGTGGCTCAAGGGAGTGACGGCCGCAGCGAATGCAGTGATCGAGGCTGGTATCGCGGATTCGTCGAAACTCGGTGTGTACGGCACCAGTTACGGCGGCTACGCCACCAACCTGCTCATCACGCAGACGGGGCGGTTCCGCGCCGCCGCCAATGTGTCGGGCAAGGTGGACATGGTGTCGTTCTATACCGACTCACCACGCCTCGGCGTGCGCAATGTGCATGCTGCCGAGAAGAGCCAG